>JASFYL010000096.1 GCA_030055575.1 Thermoproteota archaeon
GGCTATCAGGCGTAAGTACCTCCACCTTCCAGAGGAGGACGGGACCGCTGACGACTGGAATCCTGTCATGGTCATCTGCGACGAGTGCGGGAGGATCGCGTCGATGAAGGGGGAGGTCATCCCGAACAGGGTGGACTACTGGAACTTGGAAATGGACGAGATCTCGTACACCTGCTCGGCATGCGGGCACCGTGGGGAGGGGAAGATCGATGGGCTCTCCCTCAAGCTGAGCTGGAGGGTGGACTGGTCTGCGAAGTGGGCGGTCTTCAGGGTCTCCTGCGAGCCTGCAGGCAAGGACCACTGCGTCAAGGATGGAGCTTACGACATGGGACTAGAGGTCTGTAGGGAGATCTTCGGCTACCCAGGTCCGCTCAGGGTCTCTTACGAGTGGCTGACGCTCGGCGAGCACGCGATGAAGACGCACAAGGGGATAACTTTCACTCCCTCGGAGTGGCTCAGGGTCGCTCCACCCGAGGCGCTGAGGCACCTGATCCTAGGGGCGGATCCTATGAGGCACATCTCCTTCCTGCCAGAAAGGGTGCCCGACATCGTAGACGGTTTCGATAGATTGGAGCGGTATTACTACGGAGCCGAAATCCCTCCCTCGGGCGAGGATCCCATTCAATTGAGGGATCTGTACGAGCTCTGCTTGAAGGGTAAGCCTCCCGCATCGCTGCCCGCAAGGCTCCCATACCGGTTCGCCACGACTATAGTGCAGCTTGAGGAGATCCTCGGGAGCGCCAAGGTGGTCGAAAAGTCACTCGAGTACGCGGCACACCTCAGGGAAAAGAGCTCCCTCTCTGTGGAGGAGGCTGCAGATGTGCGTCGCCGGCTCTACATGGCTGCTAACTGGGTGAGGCTCTATGCCCCCCAGCAGGCTAGGTTCAAGG
Source organism: Thermoproteota archaeon (assembly GCA_030055575.1). Classification (GTDB taxonomy): domain Archaea; phylum Thermoproteota; class Methanomethylicia; order Methanomethylicales; family Methanomethylicaceae; genus Methanosuratincola. Next base: position 891 of record JASFYL010000096.1, read on the forward strand.
TCTCGGCTGGAGTAGAGGAATACAGACTAAACGAGGCAGAGAGGGAGTTCGTTGATTCGGTAGCAGGGATGATCGAGAGGGACTTGGGGGAAGCGGAACTTCAGAACAAGATCTTCGAGACTGCAAGATCTCTTGGTCTTGAGCCGGGCAAGGCGTTCTCGGTACTGTACCGGATACTTCTTGGGTCGGAGAGGGGTCCCCGGCTTGCGCCACTACTACTTGCAATGGACAGGGACTGGCTGGTGAGAAGGCTCAGGTCGGCGATCCGATGAGACCCGGTTCATAATGGTGAAAAATTTCTTGCTGACTTTTAGGGATAAACGCTGGCAAAGTTCGAGGACGGATAATCGTAGGTCCCTCTAAGGGACGCAATATTTCGATCTCTGTTGATGGAAGTGATGGTTGTATTTGTGGAATGGTGGCGCTTACTAATCGGCTTTAGACAGAATGCCAAAGCGAATAGAACATGGGCGGACTAAATGTAAAATGATGTTCTGTCTTGAGTGAAGCCAATAGCAGTCAGGGGGATGATGCGTAGGTTCTATTGGATCATGTTTTAAAATTCTGCACTTCTGCTGAAGATCTATCCTGATGTATGGCGGATCCTCCTTGATAGCTCGATGTGCAGCAACTCCTGAGCGGTCAAGGTAACCTCGATTCTGTGGGTGTAATTGTTTCGACAATAAAGAGTAAATTGTACGAGAGTGAAGTATTTAAAGAGAATACATTCTATTAAAACGGTAATTATCAGAAGTTTAGATAAATCAATTGATTTAAATTGGCTTTTTTCCATATTATATAAAAATAATGACGATAAATCAGTGTATTGTTGTTATACTGTAAAACAAATATTCGAATATAAAATAAATTTAGAAAATAATATAAACAGCCAAGTTTATAAAGATAATAAATAGAATTGGTTCGAGGTAGCATTATGAAAAAAATTTCGTTCGGATTAGTTTTTGTGATGGTGCTAACAGCATTTTTACCATCCTGCGTCTCGCCAGTAAGTGCACAGGACATGCCCTTCACGATTGAAGTGTGCAAGTTCTACGACTCGGATATGGATGGGATTTGGGATGAAGGGGAGCCTACTATACAGGGTTTTAAATTCCAGCTCCTTGATACCGGCGGTAATGTAATTGACGAGTCTTTTACGGATGAAAATGGAATAGTCCGTTTTGTGTGCGATGTAGGGGAGTACACCGTGCGTGAGGTGTTGCCGAGCAATTGCAACTGGAGGAATACCACCAGCAGGGAAGTCTCCGTGACTGTTGGAGAGACTCTGGTTGAGATGTATGCCAGTGCATTTACCAGCGGTGCCATCAAGACGGTGAACTTTGATGGTTACGACCCATTAAGTCACCCTGCGAGGCTAAACCCAGCAAACGTCCTGGGTCCGTTCGACGCTGTGCAGTCTTCAAACACCTCTCCCAGAAACCCTAACGAATATTTCTTTGCGCTCAACTCCAGAGAATGGGTAAATTATACATTTGAACAAGCGTTCTGGAATGTTGACGGAAAACCTGACATTGAGTTCGCCGAGGTGACTTGGGGTGACTCATGGCACACGGAAGCAGCGCTCGTCTTCCTCACCAACGCCTATGTTCGAGACAGCGAAGGGAATGTCGTCCCTTATGAACTCAACGACGGCGGATTTGGGTACTTCGCGGGGATAGTCTGGAACAAGATCGGCATCTCTGGTCTGGCTCCTGATGAAATGGAAGCGGAGGCACAAAACTATGCTATTTCGATGGGACTGTCTGGTGGATTGTTCCGCGACTTCTCAGCGAACACCTATACTCAAAACGGCAACTTCGGTATAAGCCAGTTTTACCTCCCTGACGAAGTTGTTTATGCCACTGGGATAGTCTTGGTAGACATAACCGAATATTCGTATAAATTGGGCGCATTTGCGTCAACGGGGAGTTATGAAAACCCAGGAGGCACTGGAAGCGGTTACAGTGTCACTCTAAAAGAGACCTACGGAACCCCGATAACGTCAGATGATGTTATTGCTGTCGGAGGACAAGATGGCAACACAGACGGATTTGACCTCGATGCGATAAGGGTTTACCGCCCTCAGGCTTTGAGTATTGAGTTCGGCAATGTCTGCAATCCTGAAAAAGGTTACGGCGGCAAGACGATAGGCTTCTGGTCTAACAAGAACGGCCAGGCGCTCATCACATACGAAGATGTAGTCGCACTCAACGCCCTGGATCTCTACAAGCCAACAGGGTGGACTTACCCGAAGTTCAGCTCCGACCTCAGCACTGCGAAGGCCCAGATAAAGAACTACCTGCTCAGCGCTTCTGCAAAGGAGATGAAGTGGATGCTCTCCGCCCAGCTGATCGCCACGGTGCTCAACACGAGGCACGGCCTGAGCAGCTCCACGATCGTCTACGTCGGACCGTC
>JASFYL010000097.1 GCA_030055575.1 Thermoproteota archaeon
CGTCATCCATCGTCAAGTCGGGTTGCCTGGAGGCGACCTCCTCCAAGCAGCCGTAGTACTCCTCCTTGCTCTGCCCCCTCCAAGCAAAAACCTCGGCACCCTCCTCTGACAGGGCGGAAGCCACTTCATCCTGCGTTGAGAGCGGGTTGGACCCTGCTAGCGCTACCTCCGCCCCCCCCTCCATCAGCGTCCGGACTAGGACCCCTGTTTCCTTCGTGACATGGAGGCACGCAGCTACCTTGATGCCGAGCAGCGGTCGTTCTCTCGAGAAGCGTTCCCTTATCCTCATAACGACTGGCATGTGATCCTCTGCCCAACTCAACAGCTTTCTACCATTGTCTGCGAGCCCAGCATCCTTGATCCTTGATCCCAATACATGCACCCCCTTGGGGGGATATGCGTCTTAAGAATATAAAGCGATCAGTCCAATTTCTTAGCCTTCTCAACGATCCTCCCGTCGAGGCGGATCCTAGCAACTTCTGTTATGGGGAGTTTTATTTTGACCTCCTCGCTCGAGGCATATCTGACTGGGAAGCCTCTCTCTATCCACCTCTCTTTCAGCGCCCTCTCAAGGTCGGGGTCTCGGACGGTCGGATTAAATACTTCCTTGATGAGGGTCACGAGCTCACTTCTACCGAACCATTCTTCTGGGGGGACTACATGGGTATCGTCATAAGCTTGGTGTACCTCTATCGAGTCCAGCCTTTCTCCTGCCAGGTCCATGTAGTTGCCTCTCGAGAGCTTCACGGTTATGTACACGTAGTGCAGGAACTCATGCGCGGCAGCAGCCCTCAGGGTCTCCTGCCTGGCGAAGAGCACGAACGGAACCGAGAATACAACACAGGGCTGGAGCTCTTCCTCGTATTCCTCGATCTTAGTGGCTGCGTAAATGACTGCGCTCGCAAAGGTTGAAGCTGGGTATCGGATTATGGTGAGGGCGGGCTCAAACAAAACGGGCGGATAACCGATGCCGGAGACCTCCTCGGTCTCGCGGAGGGCCTTCTCAAGCAGAGGGATCCTCTCAAAAAAGGAGGTAAAGATCTCCTTGCCCAGCGCCCCCTTCTCGTTGTACTCGTATATCTTATCGAAGCTTATCCTCCTTGTCAAGGACATTTTTCATACACTAGAAGGGCGTGTTGCTCTCCATCGCCTTAACGAGCAACTCGATGCAGTTCTCGAGGTCCTTCTTCGAGATTACCTCGCTGAAGCTGTGAACGTACCTGGATGGGATGGAGAGGCATGCTGAAGGGATCCCTGACTGCGACATCTGTATCGCGGCGGCGTCTGTCGTCCCTCCTTCGAGCACCTCGAGCTGATAGGGTATCTTATTGCTCTCTGCAAGCTCCACCAGCCAGTTTCTGATAATCGGATTGGATATCATCCCGCCGCCAAGCGAGTCCTTCCTGCCGTCTGCAATGACTATTGTCGGTCCCTTTCCTAGTTTCACGGGCGCATCCTGCTCCGAGAGCTCGGGGTGATCACCTGCGATCGTGGTATCGATGGCGATCCCGATGTCGGGCTTGACCGCGAACGCGCTCATGGTAGCGCCCCTCAGCCCAACCTCTTCCTGGACTGTGAAGACCCCTACGACCCTGTTCTTCGGGCTTGCCCTCTTCAGCGCCTCGATCAGAACAAAACAGCCAGCCCTGTCGTCCATGGCCTTCCCTACGACTAGGTCGTTCTCTAGCTCAGTCATTCCCCTCAAGAAGGTCACAGGCGTCCCGACCCTGACACCGTACGACTCGAGCTGCTCCTTGGTCGCACCCGTGTCTATGAACATCTTATCATAGGTCACGAGCTGCTTCCTCTCTTCGTCTTTCATCACGTGCACCGCCTTGCAGCCGATCACTCCCGGTACTTTCTTCTTAGCCCCGTGTATCAGCACACGCTGGGCGGGGAGGATCTGGTCGGCTATCCCGCCGAGCTTTGCGAACCTGATGAAGCCCTTCTCATCAATGTGCTTTACAATGAGCCCTATCTCGTCCGCATGCGATGCGACCATTATCGTCCTCTCTCCCTGCCCCTTCTCCGCAAATATGTTCCCGAACCTGTCCTCTGTGATCCTCGAGACATTTCCTTCCAGTCCGTCCTTTATTATCTGTCCCAGATCGAACTCCGAGCCCGACACGCCATGTGCTTCGCTGAGCCTGCGCAGCAAATCAATGTCCAAAACCAACTTTTCATCCCCTTTTTCCATCATCTTTCATAGACGAGCCAATTAATGCTTTCGGATTAGGCGCCCTCCTGACCCTCGATCTTGACCTCTATCTCCTCGTCCCCTATCTTGATCTTGAACCATTTTATCTCCTTCCTGTTCGGTCTCTGTTCGTTCGAGGGTAGGTTTTTTATCTCTCCCTTAAGGAAGGCTCGAGCGATCTGCGGGAAGAGCAGGTATGTTAACAGGTCCTCTTCCTTCTTTGCAACCCGCCTCACGTCTTCTGGGATATCGTTGAGCGTCGGCAACTTAGGAGGCTCGACTTGCTTAACCAGATCTTTAAGGTGCCTGCTGATCTCCCCCGGCGGCTTTCCATAAAAACCCCTGACATAGTCTTCAAGCTCCTTTATCACAGGCTCGTACCTCTTCCCCGTGATCACATTCATCACGGCCTGAGTCCCTACTATCTGACTCATCGGGGTTACCAGCGGCGGGTAACCCAAGTCCTTTCTCACAATTGGCACTTCGCTCAGAACCGCGCTCATCTTCGAGATAGCGTTGTACTCTTTGAGCTGATAGACGAGGTTCGAGAGCATCCCCCCCGGGATTTGGTGCCTAAGTGCGCTCGGGTCTATTCTCTCAGTCATTTCGGAAGTGTATCCCTTGTACTTTTCCCGCACATTCTCGAAGTATTCCGCGCAGTCGTTTATTAGTTCGATGTTGAGGTGACCGAGCATGTTCGTCCCCTTGAAGACCTCGTATATTGTCTCTATCGCTGGCTGAGACGCGCCGAAAGCGAATGGCGAAAGGGCGGTATCGATGTACTCTGCGCCCGCCTCTATCCCCTTGAGGTAGGAGAGGGACGCAAGTCCACATGTATAGTGGCAGTGGAGCGCGACTGGGAGCCCTGTCTCCTTCCTTATCCCCTTCACTATATCATAGGCGGGTCTCGGGGCAAGAAGCCCAGCCATGTCCTTTATCCTGATTGCGTCGACCCCGAGTTCGCATATTTTCTTGGCGACGTCGATGAAGTAGTCGACGGTATGGATGGGGCTTGTAGTGTAGACGACATCCCCGTGGACGATCGCTCCGATGCTC
>JASFYL010000010.1 GCA_030055575.1 Thermoproteota archaeon
AAAAACTTGCAACAACAAAAACGGAAATTATGGCTGCCAATGCGACTATGATCTTTATCTTCATCAAAGATCCCTTTTTTCAAGCTCTAACTGAGCCCCTTAATTTAAGAGTTGCGTAAAACAAAGCACATATTTTCTGCTAACTTGAGCAGAGATATTAAAATACCAGTAAATTTTATTTGGGTTTTTACTTGAACTCATATACTACGAATGTTATATTCGTAAATTACTTATATATTCTTATAAATCAAAAATTAACATAATTAATGATCTCCGTACAAGCTCTCTTTGGATCATATCAGATTGGCTAGCCCTAAAATGTGACAGAATAGTTATCATAATTAGGTCAATAATTTCAAATTGAAAATAAATAAAAATATGTGTATTTCTAATGTGAGGCTACATGCTTTTTTGCTCTTGGGCGACTTCGTCAAACTTGTCAAGCTGGAATGCCGAATGTATGGCTACTACAGCTTTCTTCATATCCTCGTCTTGGACTGCGAATGATATGTTTAGCTCGGAGGAACCTTGAGATATCATCAGGATGTTGACTCCCGCCTCGGCGACTGCTGAGAAGAGTCTGGCTGCCACGCCCTTTGCACCGCGCATTCCTTCCCCAACGATCGCAACGATCGCAACATTGGGCACAGCGTGTATGTCTCTTACGAGATCCCCATTCCTGAACTCGATTTTCAGGGCCTTGAGCGCCTTCTCGAGGTCCTCCGTTCTTACTATCATCGAAATGTTAGCCTGTGAGGAGCTCTGGGAGATCATCGCCACATTTATCCCATTCGCGGCGAGCGTGGAGAAGACCCTCGCAACTACGCTTGGCACACCGATCATCCCTGCACCGCCTGTTGTGATAATGCTCATGCCTTTGATGGCAGTGATCGCCTTCACAGTAGGTTTCGGTACGCTCCTCTCACGGATGAGGGTACCTGGATTCGAGGGATTGTATGCGCTCCTAATCCGGATCGGAATGAGCCTTTCCTGGACCGGAGTCACTGTCAGTGGGTGTAGCACTTTAGCACCGAAATAAGCCATCTCCATGACTTCAAGGTAAGAGAGCACTGGGATGGTCTTAGCCCCCTCGACGAGCTTGGGGTCAGCAGTCATTATGCCATCCACATCCTTCCAGATCCAGACCTCGTCGACCTCGAGGGAGGCGGCCAATATCGTGGCAGTGTAATCCGAGCCCCCCCTCCCGAGCGTGGTGATGACTCCATTCTGGTCCTGCCCTATGAATCCAGTCACTACCGGGACGACCCCTGCTTTCAGGACTGGCATTATCCTATCCTTGACCATGACCTCGGTGATGTTTAGAAGTGGCTTTGCGTTTCCGTAATTGCTGTCTGTTATTATCCCTGCCTCACCACCAGTCAGGTCTATTGCCTTTACACCTCGCGATAAAAGTGCACTCCTCATCAGGGGGGCGGAGAGCCTCTCCCCAAACGAGAGCAGCAGATCCCTAGACCTTGGAGTCAGCTCCCTTAGCAGGAAAACACCAGTGAGGCACTGGTTAAGCGTCTCTATAAGCGCGCCTATCTTCTTAGAGGTCGCATCAAGAATTTCTTCAGAGCAGAGCTTCTTCGCGGAGTCTTGGTGTCTCCTCTCTAGCTTCGAGAGTAGCTCCCTTGCCTTCTCCATGTCTCCCAGTCTAGCGTGTTCACCCATCTCGATCAGTTCATCAGTAACGCCTGACATAGCCGAAACAGTTATCACGACCTCATCGCCTTTTTTTGCTCTCTCAGCGACAAGGTCAGCCGAGTTGGCTATCTGTTCGGCATCCTCCATCAATGCGCCGCCGAACTTCATTACCAGCCTCATTTTGAATCACCAGGATCTATTATCAGATGATCCCTTTTGCTTTTAGGCATTCCGCTATTAGAATAGCATTGCCTGCTGCCCCCCTTATGGTATTGTGGCTGAGGAGGACGTATTTTATTCCGTTGTCGAGCGCTGACTCCTTCCTCACTCTGCCAACCACGGTGGACATGCCTTTGGCGCGTTCAGGCGTTCCCGAGAGTCTGTCTAACCTAGGCTGGGGTCTGTCTGGCTCGGATCTGACGATTATTGGTCGCTCAGGGGCAGAAGGAAGCTTCAGCCTCTGCGGCTCCCCAACAAACTCTGTCATACACTTCGCCACATCCTCCGGTGATGCTCCTTCAGAGGTCTCGAGAAATACTGCCTCCGTATGTCCATCTAGGACACAAACCCTGTGGCAGCTCGCTCCTACCCTTACCTTCGCGTCCACAAACCTCTCTGTGTTGTACTCTCCTAGGATCTTTAGCAACTCGGAAGCGACTTTCTCCTCCTCGTTTTTTATGTAGGGTATGAGATTGTCCAAGATTGCCATCGATGGTACGCCGAAGTAACCTGCTCCAGAAAGCGCCTGCATCGTGGATACAAGCACCCTCTTAAGACCAAAGGAAGCCATCACCGGCTTGAGCGAGATCGCAAGCCCTATGGTCGTGCAATTCGGACCAGTAACAATGAATCCACCCGTCTCTTCCACCTGCTTATCAACGGCTTCAAGGTGCTCAAAATTTACCTCGGGTATCACTAAGGGTACTTTAGGATCCATCCGATGCGCGCTCGTGTCGGCAACCACCCCCAACCCTGCATGAACCATCTCCATCTCTAAGCGTTTGGCAGCGTCAGAGGGAAGCGCTGAGAATACGAGTTCTACTCCTGCCTTCTTCATCTCTGAAGGAGATGCCCCGATTATCTCTTCTTCCCCAATCCCCTCTGGTATCTCCTTGTCCAAGACCCACTTAGCCGCATCCTTGTACTTCTTCCCCACTGATGCCTCAGAAGCCGAAACGGCTGCGACATCGAACCAAGGGTGGTCCTTCAGCATGCTGACGTATCTTTGACCCACGGATCCGGTCGATCCCAGAATTCCTACCCTGACTTTGCTCATATTGGATTCCCCGATCTCCGACTACGCCCAGAGGATCGCCCCTTTTCAGACAAGAAGAGATTCTGTTTGGCAGGCGGTCACCATTTTCAGTCCCTCGGCGTCTGGTCGGATTGACTTATGATTTTGCAGGTCGCAAATTTAAAGTTTTTTGGGGATAGTTTCGGTCAGCTGACTTCGAGCTCTTTGTTCACTGAAGCGAATCTATGTCCCAATTCAATCAACCGACGCTGAAAATCCAAGATTGAAAGGTTTAAATGCCCCGTTTCTACCGCCTCTAATAGGAGAACGAGACATTTGTCAGTAAAGCACGAACTAGAAGATGTGGAAGGTGTAGGACCTGCTACCATTGAGAAGCTAAAGGCTGCCGGCATATCCACAGTGGAGGCTCTCGCAGTGGCACCTACGCGCCTCCTAGTTGAGATAGCAGACCTGACCGAGGAGAAGGCTTCGACGATCACTAAGAATGCAAGAGCACTTTTGAACATACGCTTCACAACTGCGAAGGAGGTGCTCTCAAGGCGTGGCAACATCGGATACCTCACCACCGGTTCGAAGGCAATAGATGCACTATTGGGGCGCGGTCTAGAGACCCAAGCCATAACTGAGCTGATCGGGGAGTTCGGATCCGGCAAGACCCAGATGTGTCACCAGCTATGCGTGTCAGTCCAGCTCCCCCAAGACCGTGGGGGGCTAGATGGAAGGGCACTTTTCATAGACACTGAGGGCACATTCAGGCCAGAGAGGGTGATGAGCATAGCCAAAGGTCTTGGTCTCGACCCAGAAATGGTACTCAACAACATAATATACGCCCGGGCGTACAATTCCGACCACCAAATGCTGTTAGCAGACGAGGCCGTGACCATCGTCCCTGAGAACAATGTCCGACTGTTAATTGTTGACTCTGTGATTACACACTTCCGTTCTGAATACCCTGGAAGGGAGTCACTTGCACCAAGGCAGCAGAAGTTGAATCGTCACATCCACCAACTCCTGAGAATGGCAGATATACACAACATCGCGGTGGTACTTACCAACCAGATACAGTCGTCTCCAGATGTCTTCTTCGGGAACCCAAACAAACCCGCGGGCGGAAACATACTAGCTCACGGGTCTACTTACAGGATATGGCTCAGGAAGTCCAAGGAGAACCGGAGAATCGCCAGAATAATCGACTCCCCGCTTCATCCAGAAAGCGAGTGTGTCTTTGCAATAACCCAGAACGGTATAATTGACATCGACGACTCTAAATAAGATAAAAAAGGTACTGCGGGAGAAAAATGCGTTCAGCGGCCGAGGATCTTCCTCGAGATCTCCTCGGCTACCTCGGTCGTGCCAGATGACCCTCCAAGATCTGGGGTCAAGACCTTCCTTTCTGAGAGGACCTGCATTACCGCGTCCTCTATCTTCCTAGAGCTTTCCTCCTCTCCCAGCCAGTCTAGCATCATCTTTGCAGACAGGATCATCGATATGGGGTTCGCCGTGTTCTTTCCAGCGTGCTTGGGAGCTGATCCGTGGATCGGCTCAAATAGACCGAAGCTGTCCCCGATGTTTGCCCCAGCAGCCATCCCAAGCCCTCCGCATATCTGGGCGGCCTCATCGGATAATATATCACCGAACATGTTGGTTATGCAGATCACGTCGAATTCTTGCGGCCTCTTTATCAAGTGCATACTCGCAGCGTCCACATACAGCTCTTCAAATGAGACCTGTGGATATCGCCCAGCGACCTCCCTGCAGGTGTCTCTGAATAGCCCATCAGTCACCCTCAATACATTTGCCTTGTGCACCGCAGTGACCTTCTTCCTCCTCTTGAGCGCGTACTTGAACGCCATCTCAGCTATCCTTTGACTTCCTCTCTTGGTTATGACCCTCAGGGCCACTGCATCTTCGCCGACCTTGAACTCATATCCCTTGTACAGGTCCTCTGTGTTTTCCCTGACTACCAGCATGTCAATGTCAGGTCTCAGGGCTTGGACCCCTGGGTATGACTTAACGGGTCTCAGATTTGCATAAAGGTCGAACATGATTCTGAGCTTCACGATCACATCTGCCGCGCTTTCTCCGACAGGCCCCTTCAGACACGCATCCGAGGATTTTATCGTCTCAATCGAATCTTTGGGAAGCGCTTCCCCCCGTCTATTGAGGCATTCGTCTCCTCCTTCCGCCTCTATGAATTCCATCTCTATGCCTGTGGATTCGGTCACTGCCGAGAGCACTCTAAGCGTCGCCGCGGTCTGCTCCGGACCGATTCCGTCCCCAGGCATCACCGCTATCTTGTACTTCTTTGTCATCTGATGTCCACCTTGCCAAACTTTCTTTTGAGGTTCTGTAGTAATCCTCCGTCTTTTAAGATTTCTAAGAGGAAACCGGGGTACTTTTCTACTATTATATTTTCCCCGCCCTCCCTCTCTATGATGCCCTTCTCAAGGTTTATCCTTATCGTTTCCCCTTCTCTCAAAAGATCCCTAGCGTCCTTTGAAACCACAACGGGCAGTCCTATATTTATGGAGTTCCTGAAGAAGATTCTGGAGAAAGACTTGGCTACGATCGCGCCCACCCCAGCGTACTTGAGTGCAAGTGGCGCATGTTCCCTGCTCGAGCCGCACCCGAAGTTCTTCCCCGCGACGATTATGTCTCCCTTCGAGATCTTCGAGGCGAAACCTTCAACGATTCCTTCAAGTGCGTGCTTTGCCAGCTCATTCGGATCAGTGAGCACAAGGTACTTTCCTGGTAGTATCACGTCCGTGTCTATGTCGTCTCCGAAGAGCCAGACCTTGCCTTTCACTCCGATTAACTTTGAACCACCCATACCGATCACTCCCTGAAGTACTTCCTCGGATCCGTTATCTTACCTTCAACGGCCGTTGCAGCTGCGGTCTCTGGGGAGACGAGGTACACCTTTGAAGCGGTGCTGCCCATCCTTCCTATGAAGTTCCTGTTGGATGTGCTGGCGCAGACCTCCCCATCGGCTAATATCCCCATATGCCCTCCCAAGCAGGGCCCGCAATTGGGGTTACAGACGACCCCTCCAGCCTCTACAAATTCCCTGAGGTACCCTCTCCTCTCAGCCTCGAGGTAAATGCTCTGGGATGCAGGGATCACAACCAGCCTCGTGCCTGATGCCACTTTCTTGCCCCTCAAGACCCGGGCGGCGGCCTCAAGGTCCTCGAGCCTGCCGTTCGTGCAAGAGCCTATGAAGACCTGGTCTACTGGAACCTCCCCGACCTCGGACACCGGCTTGACGTTGTCAACCGAGTGAGGCATCGCAACCTGCGGTTCCAGCATGCCAAGATCCAACTCGTAAGTGGACGCGTATTTCGCATCAGGGTCACTCCTGAAGGGCGCCTCCCTCGCTCCTGTGTAAGCAAGGGTCTTGCTGTCGGGGTTAACTATCCCTGTCTTCCCTCCCATCTCTATGGCCATGTTGCATATAGTGAGCCTGCTGTCTACGCTGAGGGAATCGATCCCATCCCCTGTGAACTCGGCGGCACAGTACAACGCTCCGTCGACCCCCATGTCGCCTATGATCTTGAGTATGATATCCTTCGCCGAGACGCCTCTTCTTAACCCGTTCTTGAGCTCGAACCTGATCGTCTCTGGGACCCTAAACCACATCTCACCCGTAAGGATCACTGAAGCCATCTCCGTCGACCCGATACCTGTGGCGAATGCCCCTAGCGCACCGAGCGTGCAGGTGTGCGAATCCGCCCCGACCACGAGCATCCCTGGTTTCACATATCTCTCTGCGAGGATCTGGTGGCAGACACCCTGCCTCCCGACCTCATGGAAATTTTTGAGGTTGTGCTTCTTTGCATAATTCCTGAGTTGTTTGTGGAGATCTGCGGTCACAGTCGAATTCGCTGGGACCTGGTGATCAAGAATTATCACTAGCTTCTCAGGGTTCCAAGGAGTGTCGTAGCCCACCTCCTTCATCACATTCAGCGTGAGGGGACCCGTGAGGTCGTGTATCATTGCGAGGTCTATTTTTCCGACTATGTACTCCCCCGCCTCGACCTTCTCCCTGCCTGAGGCCTTGGCTAGGATCTTTTCCGAAATCGTCATCCCCATTGTCGGCCCTCCGGACTTCTGTATCATAACTCTAGTTCGTCTTAAAAGATTTCCGCATAAAATCTGGGCTGAGGTCGACATTACGAAAAAGCAAAATGGTTTTTGGCAGGATGGTGGCTATTGCCCAGTCTGCCTTTGCCTTAGTAACCCTTTGCCAGCCCTAATCAGCCTTGCCATGATCACTATCGCCAAGAGTATGGGATATGCCAACAGGCAACTTCCGCATATAGGGCATCCTGCGCAAGTTCCGCAGCAGGACATCGTTAGAAAATATGATGATGGTAGTGCAGATGCTGCCATTGCGAATGCCCACCACATTTTTAACTTTTCAGTTATCCTCAATACTCTTCCCCCTAACCAGTTTATAGGCGTCGCAGGCATGGATGCATTCCTTGCAGTTGACACAGAGCGTTCTTTCGACGGTATGATCGTTCTTTATTGCCCACATCGGACAGAGGCTCTGACATCTGTTGCAACCTGTACATATGCCTTTATTGTGCTCGACCCTGTAGAAGCCTAACCTGCCGCCTATCTTGTGAGCAAGACCGGAAAGTGCGCCGAGCGGACAGAAGAAAAGGCACCACCCCCGCCCTCCCGAAAACATGAGGCCGCCTATCAACAGCCAAAAGAGCAGCGTGATAATGCTGCCCGAATGCCAATAACCGACAGCTGAGGGATCTTCGAAGAGAGCGGAGGCGAAGTTCTGGAGGACGGAAGATGAGCAATACCTGCAGCAGATGCTGCCAAACTGGTCTGACGCTAGCTTGTAGCCCACCAAGAAGGCGATTATGATGAACCCTACTAGGAATCCATATCTCATGCTAACCGTGAGCGTTGTATCCCTTATCCGGATCCTGAATCTCTTTGGGATAGGCACCGCCCTGCTCAAGGCTTCGCTTACGGCTCCGACTGGACACAGCCAACCGCAGAATACCGCTCCAAAGAATATTGAAGATATTATTACTGTAAACACGAAAGCTGCCATGAACCATGATGATCCAAAAATCGAGTAGAACCTCCCTCCGAAGATCCAATCTATTGGCATTCTGAAACACACGCTGTGCAAGGTAGGTTCTGCAGTGTTGCCCACGAGGAAGTATACTGCCCTTGTCAAGAGTGCGAATGGTGCTACGAACAGGAAGAAACCTGCAACGAAAGCAATGTACCTCCACCGATTCTTTACTAGTGTTTCCTTGGCTCTCAATGACAACTGCCCCCTCCAGAGGTATCGTTGCTCACAGCACCGTTCACGAACTCTATCGGGATAAATGTAAGCACGGTGTTGGTGTCTGCATCTATGACCTCCAAGCCGCCTCTGTATATGACAGGCTCATCCAAGTAGTAGGCTGGTATATGGAATATCCAGTCGATTCCCAAGTTGGGGATGGATGATCCCGGATTTAGCATTGAAGTGAATGTATGCGTTGCTTCATCATAGCCGAAGCCGCTATTAACATCCCAATCTACCGTGATGTCAGGAGGTAAATTGGTCAAGCTTAGCCTTATCTTCACAGGTTTCTTACCTATGTTATAGATCCAGTGGGTTGAAAGCCCTTCGAGCTGAGGCTGCAGCAGGTTCTTGAGCACCCCTCGTGATTGCAAGTCTACAACTATCGGCGACATAGAGATAGGCGGACCAGCTCCTCTGACGACTATTGGCGAAGTGATGTTGCCTGCTGGAACTGCGATCCAGAAGTGCAAAAGCTCGGAGTTTCCGAGCGCCGCACTGTATGATCCGAGAGAAAGGGTGGCGGCTACCATCAAAACAAAGCCCAATATGTATGACTTTTTCATGACAAATAGGGATCAACACTTCTTATTTTGAGTTATCTGGAATTGATCTCTGGTGATGCTTCTCGAGTTTGGAAATATGGAATTGAACCCGGAAACCATAAAACTCATATATCGAAATCAAATATATTCTACCGAGGAAAATGTTCGACGATCCGATCTCAAAGAGCCTCGAGTGGAGCAGGAAAGGGTACATGGGTATGGCCCTCCTCCTTATGATAAACGAGAGGCCGCTCAGCGGTTATGAGATAATGCGGACTATGCGCGAAACAACCCAGGGCTACTGGAAACCGACTCCAGGCGGCGTCTACCCAGTCCTCAAGAAGCTAGAATTGGAGGGGCTTGTGCGGGGGGAGTGGCTTGCATACAAGGGCAGGAAACGGAAAGTCTACAACATAACCGAGGATGGGAGGCGGATTCTCGAGCATGTCCTTTTGAGGCAGAGCGAGATTGCCATGAGTATAAATCGGGTATTCGAGAGTTTCCTTAAGGATATGTTCTCCTTGAACAACCCCCAGGTGGCTCCACCATGCCTCTTTACAACATTCATTTCCGAACTAGATTCAATAGAGGAAGAGGTTGAGACGCTGAAGGCCAAAAGGGAGATGATACTGAGGTTGATCGAGATGCTCCAGCGGTGCCTCGAAACGATAGAAAGCAAGCTCGAGGAGACAAAGACCAAGTCTACTTTTTGACTCTTTGGAGTGCGTAGTCTATTATCATCCCCGGTATGTCTGCTTCGGAGACACTCATCGCACCCTTGAACTCAACTGTAGAGTTAACCTCGTGGACAACGATTCCATCTTTCGTCTCCATCGCGTCCACCCCCAAAACTCCTGTACCGACTACCTCTGCCGCTTTCAGTATGACTTCCCTGAGATCCTCAGTCAGGTTGCAGATCTCTGCCCTGCCGCCCCTCGCAATATTTGTCCTCCAGTCGTCGGGAGCACTGTACCTATATATTGACGCCGCTATTTGGTCCCCAACCACGACCGTCCTGATGTCCCTGGGCGGCCTCTCGATCATCTCCTGTATGTAGAATATTTGGTATAGCGGGTTGCCCATTTCCTCCCTGTCCTCAAGCAGCGCTTGCGCCGTCTCCCTGTCTTTCAGCGGCGCGATGAGCCTCCCCCAGCTCCCGAAGACGGGCTTTATAACTGCAGGGTATCCCATCTCCTCCAGCGCCTTCATAGCTTCCTCTTTGGTGAACGCAACTACAGTCTTCGGTGTAGGTATGCCTGCCCTCGCAAGCTTCATACTGCAGAGCAGCTTGTCTCCGCAAAGTGAGGCAACACTAAATGGGTTTATCACTGTTACCCCTTTGTTCTCGAGGATCGAGGTTATGTAAATCCCCCTGAAGTGGCTCACGCACCTCTCGATCGCAATGTCCCCGAATCCCTCATCCCGTGAAAAGTCTGTTATCGTCAGGTGGAGCTCCTTCGCGTCCACGGGCCTCAGTTCAACGCCCTTCTTCTGTGCCGCGTTTATAATCTCCTTCTCTTCTACCCTGATCCTGTCATAAAGAAGAGAGAGGGTTTGGACCAAAAATTCTACTCTCCCCAGTCTTCGCCCTCGGACTCTGCCACTTTCAGATCGAAATTACCCTTGGCGTTTTTTACGACTTCCAGCTCCGCGCCACAGTCAGCACAGGTAAGGATCTCTCCTTCAATTACTTCCTTGGTCTCGATCTCGCCATCGCACTCTGGACATTTGAATTTCATCTTTAACCCTCCGTAGTATTCGGCTAAAAGAATTTTACATTAATAAGCATTTCTGTAAGATATATTTTATTTGCTATTGGATACAAATCAATATTCCACGGTTCGTTTTCTTTCAATTTCGGCTGCCGAAGCGTCGAGATCCTTTAAAAAAGCAGAAAATTCCCCTTCAGGGACCCTTGCGCCGGCTGCCTTGGGGTGCCCTCCCCCGCTTCCGTTATGCCTCGGCGCTATCGTTGTTATGATTTCATTGAGGTTAAGTTGGTCGCTGGTCGTCCTGAGGCTCATATCGATGTACCCCTTCCTCCTCTCAGCACCAACGCCTATTAAGGCGTTCCCATATGCTCTTGCGTAGACTGCGCCCTTACCCATCGACCACTGGAGGTCTAGGACGTAGGCAACCCTACCCACGGTCTTCACTACTTCTTTTATCCTGTTCCTCATCTCCTCCTCTGCAATCGCTTCGGCTATAGCCCTCCCGACCATCTCCTCGTCCGAGCTTGGAGTCCTGTTCGAGGCGAGTAAGTCTACAATCTTCCTCTTCGATTCATAGTCCCTGCCAGTCGAGTCAATCGCCTGTATGAGTATGCCGCTCTCGAGGTAAAGGCTCCTCTTCTCCCAGTTTGTGAGCAGCTTCTCGATTACGTAGGTCCGATCTAGATAGTCTCCGATTGCACCATAGATTGCTACCCTGCTCATGTCCGCCGGGACTACATCTTTGAAATAGGTGTACGTTAGCTCGCTTGCGCAACTCATAGTCGAGTTTACAAGTTCCCCAGGGAATTGCTCTACCTTCAAGTTTTTGGGTAGGGGGTGGTGGTCGATGTATACTATTCGGTTACCCCCGGACTTTATTCTCTCCAGTTCTGACATGACTCCTTTCAAATGCACGCTAGAGAGCGCGATGTCACAAATGATGACATCTCCGTCAACTTGCCTCAGATCCTCGGCGAGTCCCGAGGGGTGGGAGAAAAAGACCTTGCGCCCTTCATGCGCGGAAAGGGCAATAGCGCCGGAGCACATCCCGTCGGTATCGCCATGTGTGAGTATCCAGTCCATGTGTTAAAATAAGCCAAGATGGGATAAAAGAGTATTCAGCCAGCCCTGAAGTTCTCTTCCCACATCTCGTACGCCCTGATCATCTCCTTGGTCACGCTCGGCTTTCTACGGGCTAGGATCTCTTTGAAGTCTTCCATTGTGATCGGTCTGGGTTTTCTGGCTTTGTCAAGAGCGAGTCCCGCCTCGAAGAGCTCACTTACGACTTTCAGCTGGACTGCCTGCGCGATATCCCTGATGTCACTTCCAGAGTAGCCCTCAGTCATCTTAGAAAGCTCTCCAAGATCGACTCCATCCATTCCAAGGCTCTGCGTATAGATCTGGAACATCCTCATCCTTGCCTCGTAGTCGGGCACAGGGACATAGATCCTCTTCTGAAACCTCCTAATGAATGCCCAGTCCAACGCCCAGGGCTTGTTAGTCGCACCAATAACGTATAATAGGCTGTTCTTCCCCTTATCTATGATTCCGTCCATCTCCTTGAGGAACTGGTTCCTGACCCTTATCTCCCCGCCCACCTCGTTGGAGTGGACCCCGAGGAGGGAGTCGATCTCGTCGATGAAGATTATTGCTGCCTCGTTGTTGGCAACCTTCTCCCTGGCCGACCTGAATAGCTTTGCCACGTTCTTTTCCGCCTCTCCGAGCCACTTTGACATTATTGAAGCAGCGTCGACAGAGTAGAACGCTGCATTGATCTCGGTCGCCACCGCAGCGGCGGTGAGCGTCTTCCCGCACCCAGGGGGACCATACAGGAGGATCCCTCTCGGCCAGCCTAGCGGGAAGAGGTCGGATCTCATTGAAGGATAAACGATCGCTTCTTTCAGGGCCTTCTTCGTAGCCTCGAGCCCTGATATGTCCTCCCACCTCACATTAGGCTTGTCAACAACGAGGAGATCCTCGTAAGTGGTCTTCTTCTGCTGCTTACCTGTCTCTTCACCTTTGACTGCAGGTTCGCTCCTATTCAATGGTTTTATCTCAAATGCTGCCGAGCCTTCGTCTTCGGGCTCTGGGGCGTGGCCGGTCTGAAGTATCTTTATCCTTTCTTGGTAGGCCATCGCCCTCGTTACATATATCTTGTTGAGCTCATAATTCGGGTAAAGGTTTACTATCTTTAACAATACGTCAATAGCCTTCTGATAATATGTGATCGCCATCCCTTTCGAGCCTTGGTTGTCGAGCCTGATCGCCTCACTCGCGTACTTGATCGCGGCAGACTCCAACTCGTTAATTGCCATCATTTGCTATCGCCTCGCTTGCAGTCATTATCTTAATCAAGCCTTTCTTTGATAAGCTTTCCATCGTCTTAGCGAGCTCGTCTTCTTTCATCTCACACTTTAGAGCGCAATCCTCGACATCCAGCATACCATCATTCTTTTCAAGATACTCTAACAGTATCTTCTCTTTGTCCCGTCCGTTTGCTTTATTGATCCTCCTCACGACGACCTGCTTGGGAAAACCTTCTCCACCTGGGGAGGTCACATTAGGAATGGGAGTGTCTTTCGGCGGCTCAGGCAGTTTCTCAATGAGCCTTCCCCTGAGGTAATTCGAGGCTTCATCGAGGATCTCTTCGTTCTCCACTGAGTCCACTATCGCAGAAAGCTCTTCCGGCAACGGGATCCTTATCTCTGACATCACTGCGTTGAGACAGCTGCCGATATGCATGAGCTCACCAGAGACCTCCGGAATTACTTCCGAGAGCTGCTCTGAGACTTGCCTTACTGCCTCCAATGTGGGCTCAAGCTGCGAGAATGTCGAACCTATCTCCCTCAGCGTTTCCATCCTGAGCGAAAGCTGTTCGAGCAGAAGGATTCCATTAGATACCTTATCCTGTATTCTCTTAATCTCTGCGATCTCGTTTGCATAGATCTTTGCCCTCTCAGAACTCTTCTTCTCCATAGCAGAACTACACTGTCTGAAGAGCTCCGCCTTCCTGCCCTTAAGCTTCGCATCGATGATCTCGAGCTTTCTCCTCTGCTCCCAAAGCCCACGTATGACTTCGTCTAGAGTGTCCTTTAGAGGTGGAGTCCGTCGGAAAAATTTCTTTATCATTTTCTCTCCACCTCTAAGGATCACTCATGGGATATGGGGTTCTTTCGTCAGCATGATGCGTTTCTTCCATTCAACCAAAAAATGTGGGATGAGGGTTTTCAAGGTCAACTCCTCAGAACCCTGTCTTCTCTCCTGCCGCTATTCCTGCTGGGAGATCTGGGAACTTCTCCTTGACCCTCTGCTCGGCCACCGCAGCTGCTTCCCCGAGTATCTTCTGCGCGTCCTCGTTCGCGCTCTCGAAGTTGAGGCTGAGGCCACTGCTCTGCCCTGCGTCGACGAGTATCCCGCTGAGGAGCGTACTGATGTCACCAAGCTCCCTTTCTGCCTCTGGGAGTAGGGTAGATATTCCTGCCCTGACATTCTTTATCACTCCCATCGCAGGCGCAAGTGTAACGACTATGTCACCGAGCTCGGTAACAGTACTGAGCCTCATCACTATCTGCTCGAGTGCCATCCTGGCCTGCATCAGCATCTTTGACATCTTTCGTATCTCTGCGAGTTCATTGGCATAGATCTTAGCATGATCTAAATCGTGCTTTGAGTAAGCGTCCACAACCTTACTGAACATTATCCTATCTCTTTCTTGGAATCTCTGGTTTGCAATGTCTAGCTTCTGCATCTGGAGCTGGATGGATCTTACAGCGCTCTCGAGCCTCGGCTTTAACGGACCTGGCGGGCGTACCGACTCCTTGACCCTGGTGCTGATCCCTGGGGTCTCCTTTTTATCCCACCTGTTCGCGAAGTTGCTCACTTTCGGTCACCACTCTAGGAATTTATTGCAAATATTTTATAAGACTGGTGTGACCAGAATAACCTGTAACCGAAGAGTCTGTCCCTCCGGTGACAGCATTTGGAGTTACAGGTAAAGCCGCTCGCCCAGTCACTGACCAAGTTCGGTCTAACTGAGTACGAGTCTATGGTTTACCTGACACTCATAAGGCATGGTCGTTCTACAATAAAAGAGATCGCTGCAAAGAGCATGGTTCCTAGAACCAAGATCTATACAGTCCTTAAGAACCTCGAGAAGCGGCGACTCGTCACATTCGTTCCAGGCAAAGTCCTGACAGCCAAGGCTCTTCCGCCTGAGAACTCGCTCCTCGCCCCTATAAAGAATCTCGAACAGGACCTGAAGACCATGAAGAAAACTATCACCGAGCTCAGGCGGATCCAAGAGAGCGTTTCAGTAGCTGATAAGCTAGAGAAGAAGGAGTACTGGGTCACTAGGAGTCAAGAGGAAACTGTCAAGAGGATCTACGAGATACTGACTAACACATCAGAGGAAGTCCTGCTCGTTCTGAACCATGAAGGACTCGATGTTATTTTTGCATCATTCTTTGAAATGCTCAACGAGATGACCAGGAACCAAATCGAGGTGAAGATCTTAATTAATCCCTCAAAGCAGGACTGCGAGACGCTCAGGCGCTTCTCTGACCTTTTCAAAATAAAGTACCTTCCCTTCTCCCCAAGGGTCAATTTCATGTTGGGAGACGGCAAAGACCTGCTCGTCTTCAAGAGGATACCCTTATTGGACAACAAAGGAACGACTTTGGTAGCCGAGTATTATAACGGGGGCAATATCTGCGAATACCTCAAGGAGTACACGCGAGGAGTTGAATGGTCTACTGCGAAGGACTTTCAGGCAGTTCATCCAATTATAGAGAACGGGTGGTTCAGCGAGGAACTTCTGGCAAACCCGAAGTTCAACCAGGCTTCTCCATATTTTTACCTATACTTGCTTGAAACTCTCTCCACCAAATCCAATGAGAAATTCGCGCATGCTCTATCTGAAATAGGAAAAAAGACCATAGATGCAATGAAGAAGACCTCGATGGCAAATTTCCACCCGCCTCTACACCAGTCCCTCAAGCTCCTGAGTTCCCTCGTTCTTTTGTACGAAGGCGTGGAGTGGCGGTTCACATATGACGAGCCGCTGAACCTTATAACATCTGAGGTGACGGGTAACCTTTCGCCTGCTTTCAAAGCCGCCGCTGATCAGAAATTTCCAGTCCCTCCTATGATCTGGGGCTTCATCTTTTTCGGGCTCCTAGACATCTTCGGGTTCGATTGTACGGTAATGGACTCTAAGTATAACCCAGAGAACTTCTGGCTGATTCAGTACCAGCTCGCCTCTAAACCTTCAGAGCATATGCCTGCCGAAAGTGAAGAGGCTCTCCAAAAGATGACTTGATAAAAAGCGAGGCATGAACCTCTTTTTTTCACTCCTTGGTTGTGTAAGACCATATTATCACGAGTATGACTGCGAATAGCGCCCCGAAAAGTCCAGAGATCACCCACTCTGCCTGCAAGAGAATCGGCAAGACTTCAGCAAGCCAAGGCGAGAGGTTCTTTAAGATGTAGTAACCGGCAACCCCAATAAAGTAGCCGATTACCGCGATCGCCAAAAGCACTCCGCTTCTGCCCATTTCATCTCCTCCACAGCAATCCTTCTCTTGCAAGTCGGGATATAAGCGTTGCTAGTCAGAAATTTAATTTGGGATCCGATATGTGAAAGGATTATTTTTTGTTCAGAAACTAACTCTTAAGAGCATCTTTTTATACTATCGATGACTGACTAACTAAATAGTGAGAGATGCTGTAAAAGTGATGGCAATGTTTGACGTAGATACCGTAAGGAAGGATTTTCCGTTCATTGATAACGGGCGCATCTACTTGGACTCTTCCGCAAGTAGTCTCACCCCCGAGCCCGTGCTGAAAAAGATGCTCGAGTACTACCATGGCTTTCGTGCAAATGTGGGGAGAGGCGTCTATACAGCGACGAGGAGGGCGACCGACGAGTTTGAGTCGGCGCGGAAGAGAATCGCCTCTTTGATAAACGCCAAGCCTGAAGAGATGATCTTTGTCCGGAACACCTCTGAGGCACTCAACCTTGTAGCCTTTGGTATCGGGCTGAAGCCAGGCGACAGGGTTATCGCCACGGTTCAGGAGCATCACTCTAACTACATCGTTTGGCTTAGGGCTAAGGAGAAGATTGGTGTTGACATGCGCGTCATCAACTCAGACCCTGAAGGGAATTTGGATTTATGCCAGCTTGATCGGGAGCTAGAAAGAGGGGCAAGGATTGTGGCAGTCACTCACGTGTCGAATGTTCTGGGCACAAAGAACCCAGTTGAAGAGATTGCTAAGATGGCGCATGAGAGGGGTGCGCTGGTAGTCTTGGACGGCGCTCAGTCGGTACCTCATATGAAGGTTGATGTAAAACGCATGGGTTGTGACTTCCTTGCGTTTTCTGGTCATAAGATGTGCGGTCCTACGGGCGCAGGCGCATTATTCATTAGGGCGGATCTGCAGGATGATGTAGAGCCTCTCTGCATTGGCGGGGGTTCGATTGATGACGTTGGGATCGGATACTACAAGTTAAAAAAAGGACCCTCGCGGTATGAGGCTGGCACCCCGGCCATAGCCGAGGTCATAGGAATGGGCGAGGCAGCAGCCTATCTTCAGAGGATAGGCATGGAAAGCATTTCTGAATACGAAGAGAGGCTTACAAAGTCATTATTGGAAGGAATCAGAGGCATCAACGGAGTGGAACTGCACGGTCCCATGGATCCTAAGAAGAAGATTGGCATAGCTTCGTTCAACTTGGGGTTTATGAACCCGCATGATGTTGCGCTCGCGCTTGACAGATCGGCAAACGTAATGGTTCGTTCTGGACACCATTGTGCGCTTCCCCTGATGAGGGATGTTTTGAAGTGTGAGCAGGGTTCTGTGAGGGCATCGGTGTACTTCTACAATACTGAGGAGGAGATCGAGACCTTCATCAATGCCCTTACAGCACTT
This sequence comes from Thermoproteota archaeon, assembly GCA_030055575.1. Classification (GTDB taxonomy): domain Archaea; phylum Thermoproteota; class Methanomethylicia; order Methanomethylicales; family Methanomethylicaceae; genus Methanosuratincola. The sequence continues at coordinate 17,404 of JASFYL010000010.1, forward strand.
ACAGCTTCATCCAGATAGCATCCGAGGCGATAGAACCGCCCCCTAAAATCCCAAATGGTTTCTTGAGAGCTTTGCAAGCGTTAAGCAGGGCACGTTTATGGAAAAATACTTTTTTACATTTAGTGTGGGCAGTTCATCAGCTAATTCAGACTTTTCTATATTGTGCGTTTCTATCAGTTGTCCTTAACATAAACCTTTTATGCGAAGAGTCTCCCTTACCCTACGGGGTCGGCAAAATGGGGGATTCAGTTTGCTAGATCTTTACCTCATACGGTAGCCAGAGTTTTTGAAGTTATAGCCTCCGAAGGGTGTGCTAGCCAGGGAGACATCCATAAAAAGACCCTGATTCCTCCCAGAACCATAAAGTATGCCATTCGCTCACTTAGGGAGATAGGCATGATAAAAGAGGTTCCAAACTGGAGGGATATGCGGAGAAAGATATATGTCCCGAAAGGGCAGGTGCAGCGCGCATGATTTATTTTTCTTAACATTGGAAAAATATAGGGCTATAAAGCAACCCAAACAGGGGAATCGGTATTGGTATTCCGAGTTTCAGTGGTGGATTTCGAAGGGGATTATGCGGTCTCGGTCGCGCGGGCATTGCAAATGGTGGATTGGAGGCCTGAGGTCGGAGCCAGCTATCTTGTCAAACCCAATATGCTAAACTCCAAAACTGCCCAAGAGGGAGTCACTTCCGACCCTGGTATGGTCGGAGCACTGGTTCGGTTGTTAAGGGAGAAAAGTTGCCGTACATTCGTCGGGGACTCTCCAGGCAATGCGTATCCCGGGAAGGCGAGGAGCGTCTTTAAAAGTACTGGAATGATGGACGCTGTATTGGACTCGGGCGGCGAATTTGTGGACTTCGAAGAGCAGCCGCCTGTCATTGTTGATGTTGGAGGCATACTCGTCCATTCGGTACCATTTTCAAGACACGTCTTGGAAAACAGGATAATCAACGTGCCCAAGCTGAAGACCCACATCCAAACAGTGATGACTGGCGCAGTGAAGAACCTGGCTTTTGGGTGCATACAGGGGGCTAGTAAGTCCAAGCTCCATTCCATCGGGAACACGCCCGAAAAGATGGCAAAGGCGATAACCGATGTATACGCCTATCTCCGCAGCAAAGTCGAGGTAAACCTGATGGATGCGATCGTCTGTATGGATGGTAACGGTCCATCGTATGGGAAGCCGAGGGTTCTTTCAAAGATACTCGCCAGTAAAGATGCTCTAGCTCTTGACATAGTTGCATTTAGTATGGCTGGGGTCGATCCTTCATCTGTTCCATACGTGAGAGAGGGGATGGAGAGGGGGCTGGGACCTTCAAGCGTGGATGAGATCGAGATCCTGGGCGATCCGCTTCCGAATTGCAAGTTCCGGCTTCCCTCAACCTTCGTTGCCAGTCTTTCGCTGAAATTTGCCCCTTGGCTTAGCCCATTCGGTCCAAGAGTTTCTATCGACAAAAAACTCTGCACCAGATGCGGAGAGTGCGCGGGGATATGCCCGGAGAATGCTATAGTTATTAGAAATTACCCTGAGATCGAAACTTCGAAGTGCATTAGGTGCTATGCCTGCTACGAGGTCTGCGAGTTCAATGCAGTGAAAGTGAGGAAGTTGGCAATTCTGCTTTAAATGCATTGCAGTAGTTGTAGGCTGAACATGTCCCAGCAGGACCTGAAGAATAGCTGTCCACGAGTTTCACTAGGTGATGCCTTGACCAATACCTTTCTGATCTACAGTGAGCGCCGTGATATTATGAGGAGCTATACGAAGAACCTCTCAAATGTTTTCTCAAGATCTACAGGGAGGGCTGCGCCGCGGTCATCTACACGTTGCATCGCGGGAGTATTGGTTGCGTAATACTTGTAGACCGATGCTATTCTCTTCCCGAACGGTTCTTTCCTTCCGTCTTCTAGCAGTATTCCTAGAGGCTTCTTCTTACCATGCTCTAAGGCAACTATAGCATTTGCCTTCTCCAACGCCTCCTCGTCGTCCTTGACATTGGGATCCCAGTTCTCGAGGTAATATGTGTTCTTCTCGATCCAGTCCATGGTCACTATGTTGTTCCATGTCGGGCATGGCTGAATCACTTCGAGGATCCCTGCGCCGTTATGAGAGATCCCCTGCTTGAGGCAGCCCTTAAGGTGCTCAATGTTATAGGCATAGCTCCTAGCCAGGAATGTGTATCCGGATGCCATGCCTATCAGGATGGGATTGATGGCGCTGTTAATGTTTGGAAACGCCAGCGACTTCGTCTTATTTCCAAGCTGAAGCGTAGGGGAAGCCTGACCCTTAGTGAGTCCATACACTCCGTTGTTGTGCACCACAACCAGGATATCTGGGTTTCTCCTGCCCATCGCCACGAGGTGGCCCATCCCTATGCCCAACAGATCTCCGTCTCCTCCATGGACTATCACTTTAAGCTCTGGGTTTGCGGTCTTTATCCCGGTAGCGAAGGGGATCGCTCTCCCGTGAAGTGTATGGACGCCTGAGACATTTACGAAGTGCGGTATCTTCCCGCTGCAGCCTATCCCTGAGACGATCACAAACTTCTTCCTGTCAATCCCAAGCTCCGAAAGCGCGCCTTTTAGTGCGGTAAATATGCCGAAGTTGCCGCAACCCGGGCACCAGTCTGGCCAGACACCGGTGTTCCAATCAGTCGACGTTTCACTCACCCCCGCCGAGGGTGATTCTTCTCTCCCCGTTCTTCACCCTATTGAAAGAGGAGACGATCTCATCCTGCGTTATCATCCTGCCCGTATACTTGAGCACTCTCTTCTCCAACCTGATGCCGCAGTTCCATTCGATCAGCTCGGCGAGCTGTCCTAGGTAATTAGCTTCTGCGCAGATCACTTCCTCTGCCTCTGAAAGGTAGCTTTCGACCAGCTCATTTGGGAACGGCTCCATCATCCTCACTTGCAAAACTGAGACTCTATGCCCAAAAGAGTTCAGCTCTGTCAGTGCATCTGCCGCAGCCCCTGTCGTGATGCCCCAAGTGATTATTAGATCCTTGTAGTCGGGCTCCCCGATCAACACAGCCTTGTCCTCTTCCTTCGTTTCACTGAGGATCTTTTCCCTCTTTTCCATCCTCTTTTCGTACATCTCCCTTCTAACGAAAGGATCCTCAGATATGTGCCCAATTTCGTCGTGCTCGTCACCCGTATACCACATGACTTCCTCTCCCAGGTACGCCCTTGGAGATACTGCTTCTCCTCTCAAAAATCTCTTGTAGATCCCGTCTCCGCGAAACCTATCTCCCCGGTCTATCTCATTCAGAAAAGGCGGGGCTATTGTCGTCATGCAATTTGCGATCCCCTTGTCAAGTAGATGGATGACTGGCAACTGGTACCGTTCTGCAAAGTTCATGCACTTTATGGCATCGTTCAAGGCTTCGAAGTGACTGCCTGATGCTAGTACTATCCTTGCGAATTCGCCGTGCCCAGAACTTATAGAAAACAGGAGGTCGGACTGACTATGCCTCGTAGGCAGTCCTGTCGAGGGCCCTCCCCGCTGGTAATATGTGACTACCACAGGAACTTCGTTGTTGCCTGCCCAACCTATCCCTTCTACCATCAGGGAGAAGCCGGGCCCGCTTGTGCATGTGGCAGCTCTGACACCTGCTAGCGCCCCCCCAATTGCCATACAGATGGCTGCGATCTCATCCTCTGCCTGAATCACCAAAGGTGAGCCAATCGTTTCCCCTAACCCATTGCGCAGTTCTGAATGCTGCTCGATAGTGAACGACTCGTCTGCGGCGGGTGTTATCGGGTAGTATGTTTGGAGCCTGAGCCCACCGAGCAGCTTGCCTATCGCGACCGCATCGTTACCTGCGACTAGCATCTTTCTCCCTTCCTTTTTGTAGTTTGTGTTGATGATTCGGGGCAGTCTTATCTCCCGAGCTACTGCAATCCTTTCAAACTCTTCGCCTACAGACTTGGCTACTGCAGCATTTAACTGGGCAGCCTCCCTTTTATCTCTAAAGAGGACATTGATCGCCGCCACAAGTGTGTTGATAGGTACCCCTGCCGAGAGTAATAGTGCGCTGGTCAGTGCAGTGTTCATCGCCCTCTCAATCATTGGTGGCGAGAGTCCTGCCCTTTCGGAGATTATCTCACCGAAAGGCACTGCCATTACAGTTATTCCTTGTCTCTCAAGCCAATCGTCAAGCTCTCCTACGCTGTTGCCAATGCCATTCGCCTTTAAGGATTCCCTGAGCCTCTCAGCTCTTCTAACGTCCATGGACGGGATCTTCGTGAGAACTCTTTTTTTGATGGCAGCGTCATGCACAACGATCCCTCCCTTCCTGACCTCGTGGAAGTGAGTTGCCATGGTCTCTGCGTCGAGCGCTCCGAGAAAGTCCACTGGGTACTTGATGCTCCCAACAGGTCTGTCAGAGGCTCTTATGTGGGAGTAACTGTGCTTCCCCTTTATATTGGAGTGATATTCCCTGTCGGCAAAGACCTCCAGACCTTGCATCGAAAGCGCCCTAACGGCGAGGAGCCCTGCAGTCTCGACCCCTCCGCCCTGAGGCCCTCCCACAATGAAGTTGAGATCCATGTCATCAGTCCCCTGCACATGTGTACTCATGGGCATCGCTGTCTACGCGCACCCCGCAGTAGAGCTCATGCCCTGCATGGCGGTTTTTTTCGGTTATGTGGAAGGTGATTCTGCAGTCTCGGCACCAGCAGAACTCGCCGACCTCTTTTTCCTCAAATTTATCGCAGGCAGCTTTCAGTTCGCCGTGGATTCCGAGATCCTTTGCGCACTCTCCCATCCAGTCAACGAAATAGTCCGGTTTCCACCATCTGCAATCCCTACAACAGCGCATAACATCACAATTGATACTTCTTCCTTAATGTTTTTTAAGATTTCTAAAATTTCCACCCTTCAACTTCGGAAACCCATTTATTCTCAAATGTCTCCAAGAGAATCCATGAAGGAAATCCAAGAAGGGCTTCTTGTGGATCTCTTGGTCAAGCCGGGCTCGAGAAGAGATCTTCTCTCTTTCGAGGGCGAACTTCTTGTAGTAGAAACTAAAGAAAGGGCCGAACGGAACAAGGCAAACCTATCCGTAGTGAGGATCCTATCAAAGTCCTTGGGGGTTCCAACAACATCAATATTGATATTGAAAGGGAGAGCCTCTAAAAACAAATCAATACTTATAAAGGGAATCAACGAAAAAAGTTTCGTTGCAATTAAGTCGCAGCTCGCAAAAACCGTTCGAGACGCAAAAACAACTCAAGATAACCTTAAATACCAATAGAAATGATGGTTCGGTGATCGATATGGGCCTTGTAAAATATGTCATACGAAGACTTCTTTACATGATCCCCCTCATTCTTGGAATATCCATTGTCGTCTTCCTCGTTATGTATGCCGCTGGGGATCCAATTCAGATCGCCACAGCAGGAAACCCAAGCATCACCGAAGCTCAGAGGCAATTCCTGAGGCAGTACTATGGGTTGGACGACCCATTGCACGTGCAGTATTTTCGTTGGCTTGATCATTTTCTCCATTTAGACTTTGGCATGTCACTTTACGGAGGAAAGCCTGTTAATGAGATAATCGCGACCTATTTCTGGGAGACCCTTAAGCTCCAGCTCGTATCGATCCTGCTTGCATTTGCCATCTCGATCCCGATAGGGGTCTACTCTGCGGTTAAGCAGAGGTCCATATTCGATTACCTCTTCTCTGGGATCTCGATCGCAGGCATCTCTTTCCCCGTCTTCTTCTTAGGGATTGTGTTTATCTTGGTCTTCTCATTCCAGCTTGGTCTTCTGCCCTCCTCGGGGGCACATGGGGCACCTAAACTCTGGCCAGTCTTCGGCATAGAGCACCCGCTCCTCGATGAGCTCGTCCACTTGGCTATGCCTGCCACCGTTCTCACGTTGGCCAGTCTAGCATACAACACAAGGCTCTTGAGGGCTGGGATGCTTGAAGTCATGAGGCAGGATTACATCATGGCTGCCAGGGCGAGCGGAATACCTGAGAAGAAGATACTCTTCAAGTACGCATTGAAGAACGCAATAATGCCTCTCATCACGCTCCTCGGACTCTCGATAGGGTTCGCAATTGGGGGGGCTCCTGCGACCGAGACCGTCTTCAGCTGGCCTGGTCTCGGAAGGGCATATGTGACAGCAGCCCAAAGGCTCGACTTCCCGTTGATAATGGGGATTACGATGATCATTACCATAATGATCCTCGTAGCGAACCTGATAACCGACATCTCTTACGCATCTATCGACCCGAGGGTTTCGATAGAGTAGGTGGAAATCCATGGTCAATTCAGAACAGCCCAACGGAAAGAACGAAAACGCAACCCGCAGGTCAGCAAGCCAATGGGCAGTGGCGTGGAGGCGGTTCAAAAAGCACAAATCTGGACTTTTCGGTCTTGGCATGATAGTAATACTCGTGTTTATAGCCGTTTTCCATTCTTTCATTGCCCCCTATCCTCCGGGTTCACTGGATCCACTCTATGAAGGCGAGGCCGGTCAGCCCCCATCATGGAAACACCCCTTCGGTACAACAATCGGGGGGTCTGATGTTTATAGTGAGCTAATCCATGGGTCTGTATGGACGCTATACGTGGCGATAATTGCGACAGTAATCGCCATGCTGATAACTATGGTTGTCGGGATCTCCTCGGGCTACTTGGGAGGGTATATCGACGATATTCTGATGAGGATAACCGAGGTCTTCTTGGTCTTCCCCTCGTTGCTACTTATACTTGTTTTTTCTCGGATATACCAGCTCATGAATCCCGAGCCGTTCTGGAAATTCCTTGGGATCTCTATACCTGTGAATCTTACAACTATCGTCCTTATTGTGGCACTCTTCGCTTGGGCTGGCAACGCGAGGGTCATCCGGGGAGAGGTCATGGCGCTGAAAGAGAAGGAGTTCATCCAGGCGGCAAAGAGTCTTGGCGCAAGCTCAAGGTGGATTATGTTAAGGCACATCCTGCCGAATGTGCTGCCACAGACTATCGTGATAGCAACATTGACCATGGCGTCTGCAGTTCTGATAGAGGCAGTTGTCTCTTTCTTGGGCTTTGGAGACATTAACACGAATACTTGGGGCAGGATGATGGAGGAGAGCTTCCAGTACATGAGCACCACTTGGTGGGCCGAGGTATTCCCTGGACTAGCCGTATTCTTAACCGTCTTGGCATTCAACTTGGTTGGCGATGGAATCTCTGACGCGCTGAACCCGAGGCTGAGGGAATGAGCATGAATCTGTTGGAAATTGAGAACCTCAAGACTTACTTCTTCACAGAGGCAGGAGTAGTAAAGGCACTCGACGGAGTTACGTTCAATGTTGAAAAGGGGTGCACCATTGGGCTCGTCGGCGAGAGCGGCAGTGGGAAATCCGTCACCGCCCAATCCGTCCTCCGCATTGTGCCGAGACCTGGCAGGATCGTCGGAGGCAAGATATTATTCAATGGCGAGGATATACTGGCGAAGAAAGAGAGCGAGATGCGCTCATACCGTGGAAAGAAGATCAGTCTTATCTTCCAGGATCCGACTAGCTCGCTAAATCCTGTCTTCACGATAGGGAATCAGCTATCTGACATAGTGATGCAGCATAACAGGGTCAAAAAGGACGAGGCCGCTGAGGCTGTAGTCAAAGCCCTGAAGCTTGTGAAGCTCCCAGATCCAGAGGAAGCCCTTACCCGCTATCCGCATCAATTCAGCGGCGGGATGAAGCAAAGGATATGCATAGCAAGGGCCCTCCTCCTCAACCCAGACCTCTTGTTTGCGGACGAGCCGACGACGAACCTGGATGTGACGATACAGGCACAGATAATAGCGCTCCTAGTAGACCTACAGAAGAACATCGGCCTCACCCTCGTGATGATCACGCATGACATGGGCATCGTCACGCAGATGTGCAAGTGCGTAGTGGTTCTTTACGCGGGAAAAGTGATGGAGATCGGCAGCATTGAGAAGATATTTGAGATGCCGCATCCATACACAGAGGCGCTACTTAAGGCGGTTCCGAGGCTGGATCAGACGCGCAAGCTCATTTCAATCCCCGGCAATATCCCAAACCTGATCGAACCTCCCTCGGGTTGCCGTTTCCACCCCCGCTGCCAGTACGCCGTCGAAAGGTGCAAGGAGGAAGTCCCCCCTCTGCAGGACGTTGGAGGCGGTCACATGATATCGTGCCACAGGTGGCGTGAGCTTAACGGAGGATAACTCGATGGAAACCCTACTACAGGTCAAAGATCTGGTCAAATACTACCCCGTTTACTCTCGTGGGATAGTCACCAAGAAAGTTGTAGGTAATGTCCATGCGGTGGATCACATTACTTTTGAGGTAAAAAAAGGGGAGACTGTTGGGCTCGTGGGCGAGAGCGGCTGCGGGAAGACGACTACTGGAAAGCTCATACTTAACCTCGAGAAGGCCACATCTGGGAGCGTCCTCTTCGACGGTTTTGACGTCTTCAAGACCTTCAGGAAGGGTTCTAAGGAGGAAAAATCCCGCCTGAGGCGTTCCATGCAGATGGTCTTCCAGAACCCGTACGCCTCGCTGGATCCCAGAATGACCGTATTCGACATAATCAGCGAGCCATTCAAGATACACCGGCACCTGCCCAAAGAAGAGTGGGGGGAGCAGGTATACAAACTCCTCGACATGGTGGGACTAGAACCCTACCACGCCGAACGTTACCCGCATGAGTTCAGCGGTGGTCAGAGGCAGCGAATATGCATTGCAAGGGCGATAGCCGTCAATCCCAAGTTCATCGTAGCAGATGAGCCTGTCTCATCTTTGGACGTTTCCATCCGCGCCCAGATACTTAACTTGATGCTAGACCTTCAAAAGCGCTTAGGTATCTCTTACCTTTACATCTCCCATGACTTGAGCTCAGTCAGGCAGATCTCCCACCGCGTTATAGTCATGTACCTGGGTGAAATTGTAGAATCTGCCCCCACCGAAAAGCACTTCGAGCACCCACTCCACCCCTACACAAGGGCTTTGATATCAGCTGTGCCGATACCAGACCCAGCAAAGAAGATGGACATAATTCTCTTGCCTGGCGAGGTTCCTAGCCCAATCAACCCACCCTCGGGTTGCCGTTTCCACCCCCGCTGCCAGTACGCCACCCCAAAGTGCAGCTCGGAGAAGCCTGCACTCATAGAAATAGACAGGGACCATTTCGTCTCCTGTCATTATGCTTTCAACTTCTTGTAGCAATGCAAATACGATTTTTTATGAAATCTTTTATATAAAGATATCATATATTAAGTTTCATTATTTTTATATTAAAATAAATTCAGCTCGTAAGTTAAACGTGCTTGAATTATCCTTAAACCAAAAGCCACTATGTGTAGCGTCTTAATTGTTACATAAATGTAGGAGATCTTTTCTACCTAAAGCCTGCAGCATGCCATCTGAAATCGAATTTTAGAGAATGGTAGTTTTTAAATAGTGTATTGTTCAAAAGTTGATCAACTACCAATAGAGTTAGGATTGGTGAAAATTATGACTACAAAAATTTTTGCAGTTGCAGTGCTTTTCGTATTGCTCGGCTCTTTCCTAGCAGTCGCACCGGTGCCAGTCGTTGAAGCAACTCCAGACGGGATCTTCAAAATAACGATGGTGGCTCCTGGGAGTGCTAACCTCCTCCGGAGGCAATGGGCACTTATCATTGCCAACTCGTTTAAATCGGTTGGAATCGACGCAAGGGTCGTCTTCATGACCTGGGGCTCTGTTTATGACAGGATACTTACGCCACAACAATCGCTGATAGGCAAGACTTACGACGAAGGTGGTTTTGACGCATTATTCATAGGTTGGACTCCAGGCAACCCCTCTGCGCCTTACTCCGGGAGCTTCCAGATATACTACAGCGAAAACCTTCCACCAGACTCGAACTACTTCCTATGGAACAATTCCGAGTCTGACGCGCTGATCGAGAAGTTCATGACGGAGGGATACACTACTGAGGGCATTAAAGCATTCAAGGACTGGCAGTATGTACAGTACATAGATGTGCCTGCTTCCCAGATCATATTCACTAGCGCAATCTTCACGGCCTCCAAAGATCTTAACTTCAACGGCTACGAGTGGATATTCGACAACATAGGCCCCACCCCCCAGTACCTGACAGGGATGAGTGAAGTGGTTCTAGCGACCACCGGTGAATTACTTGATCTGAACCCTCCGCTCTCGAACTCCTGGTACGACACGCTTGCATTCAACTCGATATTTGACTCGATGTTCATACTGAACAACGATTATGAGTACGTCCCAGGCATATGCACTTCGTTTGATAAATCAGCAGATGGGTACACCTTTACATACCACCTTAGGAACGACGTTTACTTCCACGACGGGGTTAGGATGACCGCGGACGACGTTGTCTTCTCCTTCCTCGCCTACCTCAACCCGCAAACCGGATCGCAGCAGTCTGGATACGAGTCAGGATACATCGGCAACGATATCACCTTCAAGTGGGAGGATGGCACCGAGACAAGACTCGTCATTGACATGACTGACCCAGAGAACCCCGTTGTATACTACCCCGCGCCGTCTAATGTCACTGGAACAAGACCCGCAAGGATCGAGGCAGTCGACCAGTTCACTGTCAGGATCACGATCGCTGACTTCGGTGCCCTAGGGAAGCCGGTAGCTACCTTCCACCCTGAGGGTGACGGTGTAGCGATTTTGCCGAAGCATGTACTTGGCAACGTCCCATTCTCTGAGTGGAAGAACCACCCGTTCAACAAGGGGACAGAGGCCTACACATCGAACGGGAAGACCTTCTACGGACCGATCGGCACAGGGCCATACGTCTTCAAGAGCTATGATCCGGTAAATCAGCTGGTCACACTCGAGAAGTATAATGACTACTGGGACAAGGCATCGCTAGAGTCACAGGGCTTCTTCACGGTCCAGAAGTTCTACATCAAGTACATCATCGAGAAGGACAGCGCAATAGCCGCCCTGAAGAACGGCGTAGTCCACATCCTCGACCAGAACTACCAGCTTGGTAACGATTACGCCGCAGGAAACCTTGACTTCGCGAAAAGCTACGAGCTGAGGGGCTCTGGGATCCAGCAGCTTGGATACAACATGAGGCACCCGATCTTCGGGACTGGTGTAGACACCCCGCTAGGAAGGTCTAACCCCGCGAGGGCAGCTGAGGCTGCCAGGTACGTGAGGCAGGCGCTCGACTACTTGATCCCAAGGCAGCTGATCATCGACAACCTGCTGGGCGGATTCGGTGAACCAGCCGCGGTTCATGTCAACCCGGTCAGCCCGTACTACAACTCGAGCATCGTAGCAAGGGAGTACAACCCGACGAAGGCGAAGGAACTGCTTGCTATGGCAGGATACGCGACAGGCGTCACTCCAACCACGCCTACTGTTCTCACAAACTACATCCTCGGTAATCCGATAACATTCGAAGGGACGTTCGACATTGACCCTGTTGTTGCATTACAGCAGGAAGGCATCGTAGCTTTGTTGCTGATGAGCACTGACAATTCGACTTTCACACCTGTGGCGCAGACCATAGTGAACACCGGCGGCTACTACAAGA
>JASFYL010000011.1 GCA_030055575.1 Thermoproteota archaeon
GGCGCGATCTGCTCTTGCCAGTATCCTCACCGCATTCCTGTAGGCGCCTTGGAGCATTATCCTCAGAAACGTTATCATGGGAAGACCAGCACCTCCGATGCCCTACCTGAGACTCTATTCCTGTCATATACCTTGACTAACCTGATGCAATCAGTCGGGCAAATCGACGCGCATGCGCCGCAGCCAATACACTTCTTCTCATCAATGTAGGCGAGCCCCTCCTTCAGGTATGGAGCATGATCGCCCTTAAGAACGAGCTTGCAGGCATCTACACACAGCGAGCAGCCTATGCACATTTCCCTATTAACACGTATTTGATGCTGCACGACCCTCCTCTCTGGGAGGCTACACCTTATGGGGATTGCATTGGCAGGGCAGCTCGCGGCGCATAACTCGCAAAGGATGCACTTCGACACGTCTACAATGGGCTTCTTGTCGGAGATGGGGTTGAACGAGATGGCTCCCTCGGGGCAGACGAGGTTGCAGGTCCCGCAACGAATACAATCCTCCGAGATCGTGCCGTCCCACGAGATCTGCTTGATCGAGAGTGCGCCCACAGGGCAGGACTTGACGCATCTACCGCACATAACGCAGTACCCTCCAGGATACCGCTCTTTCAGGATCATCGTCTGTGGCGGGCAAACCCTGACGCATTCGCCACAAAGAACGCAGAGATCGGGGTTTAGTTTCACCCTTCCCGTCTGGAATGTCAGCGCGCCAGTAGGGCACGACTTGACGCAGAGGGAGCATAGCGAGCAGTTTATGATCGATGGGTGCGCGTCTCCCTTCCGGATGAATGGCTTGCCATCTTCGATCATTATCGCGCCCACAGGGCACTTCTCGTAGCACTGCATACACGTGACGCAGTTGACTTTGACCTTTCTCTCAATGTATGACTGGAGCCGAGTGTAGTTGTGACCGAGTTCCTCAGGCTTTATCCTACCTTCGAACGAGTCTATCGCCTTTACTGGGCATACTTCCGAACATAAGTTGCAGTGGGTGCAACGACCCTTCTCCTCGACAGTGAACTTGATAGCCCCGGTCGGGCAGAAGTTCCTGCACCTCCCGCAGAGGATGCACTTCGACATGTCCCTCAAGATCTTCCTCTTGGATACCGGGATCGAGGCGGAACGTGTGGACAGCGATGTCATTTTCTTGCCTCCGTGCTAGCTTCCATGGGCTTCTCGACCAGTGCCTTCAGCTTCTCAGGGGTAGCGATCTCCATCAGTACATCATAATCGATACGACCACGGATAACCTTGGTCGCGTCTACCCTAGCGTTCTTGGGGCACACCTTGACGCAGATGCCGCACCTCACGCATATTCCGCTAACATGCCTACCCCTCACCGCATCCTCAGAGATCTTTGCGAACTCAAACGGGCAGTGTTTGACGCAAAGACCGCACAAGATGCACCTCGACCTATCCACGTAGTACCCGCCAAACCTGTTCTTCCTGATGGCACCCGTTGGGCAGACCGACGCGCAGATGCCGCATGTAGTGCAGCTGAAGGGTATTCCATCAGGATGCCTTATGCATCCCGTCGGGCAAGCATCCCAGCACTTACCGCATTTGTCACAATCAGTAGTTGTGAAGTACATCACTCAGAACCTCCACCTTTTTTGATCGATTTCCCAAGAAGGATGCCTATTGTCGCAGAGATGAACGGGAAAGCAAAGCTGATTTGTTCCGTGAGGACCCCCCCTAGAACACTCCAGAAGTGGATCGGTGCCTCGAAAAGGATTGAAGCGAGTAGCCCCATGAAAAGAACCAATGCCGTCGTGCGGCTGGAGATCTTCCCCTCCATCTGCGTGCCAAGGATGACCCCCAGCACAAATGCCACCAACGTTGGCGTAACCTCTCCCAAAACCTCTGGGAAGATCACAATCATTTCTCTACACCCTCCGCGGAGTCAGACCAGCCGTAGACGAACGCGAAGAAGATGAGGCAGATTGCGCCTATCACGTTGAAAGCCTCAGCCACATTTATGATAGGGAGTATCCCCGATGTTGCGTAGTATACCCCTTCTTCAAGGTGTAGCGCGAGCTTGAACGGCTCGCCAAAGATCTGCCTAAACGCCTCTGGGACCGCTGCTGGGAAGGAAGGGAGACCAGACCAGAGGTCAGCACCCACATTGTACTGCCAGAAGTTTGTAGTCAAGTAACCAGGTAGCCCTATCAGAGTATAAAGACCCCACCCTAAAGCTCCGAATGCCACTAATGCCTTCTTCCTCATGTTCAGCGGCGACCGCCTACCATACGCGACCACAGAAAGGAGGTACGCGGACGAGATTATAACTCCGCACTGGAATCCGCCGCCTCCCGAGGTTGAAGCAGACGTCACCACAAGGAGACCGTATGCTAGTAAGAGAATCACCACGGGCAACGCGAAATACTTGAGGAGGACCGGCATAGTCTCCGTTTTGAGGGCTATGGGAGGGGCTGCGGCAACTTCCTCTTCCTCCCTCATTCCCTTCAGACCTACAAGCCCCCTGCCTATCACCATCACAGAGACGACCGCGCCCACATAGATAACACCAGTCTCGATGAGTGTGTCGAATCCCCTATAATCGTATAACCAAGAGGCAAGGTTGTTGGGGGCCATCCTGTAAGCCAGTTTGTTGTATTCCTCGCTGATGCCACGTGCCACATTCCCCTCCAGTTGTATGAAGGAAGAGATGACCCCTACAAAGATAATCAAGAGTGCTACTGCCGCGACAACACCCCTTAGACCTCTAAGCTCTTTGATCTCCATCCAAAATCACCCCCAGAGAGTAACTGCCACAATTATCGACAAGTAGACGACCACCCAGAAGAGCACCCTGTTGAGATCGTTTGAGTTCTCTCTGTCCACAACCCTTATGATAGGCGCAAAGTTGTATAGCAGAACAGCAACTCCCAAGAGCAGCATTATCCCGAGGGGCACCATCAGAACCCTGAATAAGGCTGCGAGGACCATCAGAAAGACCGCTATCTGCAGTTCCCCTGAAGAATAACCTGTTAGGGCGTCCGTCAAACCCTTTCCGATAAAGAAGCCTGACAGATAACGCTTTATCCTATCATAGAGGCAGTCTATGGAACCCATGGAACATACACCACCTTTACGGCAGATTCTGTAAGGAAATCAAGGGCAAGTTGCGGATAGACCCCCAAGATCAGGGTTATCGCAACCAAGATGCCCAAAATAATCGGCATACCTCTGGGAGGGCTGGAAGCCGATTCGGATCCCTCTGGCAGCGGATTGGTGCTGGGCTTCAAGAATATGGAGTATATCCCCCTAAAGAGGGCTATAAATGTCGATACGCTCACCATTAGTATGACAGCAGCCACCTCGGGAAGTCCTCCCCCGAGTGCAGCCTGTATCAGTATTAGCTCACTTTGGAATCCGTTGAAGGGAGGGATTCCAGATGCCGCGAACGCGCCGAGGATCGCGAATGCTGCTAGCCACGGCACTTTCTTGGCAATGCCCCCGCTAGATCTGATGGAGGTCCCATTGTTGAAGTAGAGCAGCATCTCGCAACAGAGAAGGAGCACGCTCATATAGACTATGTCGTTCACCGCCTGGAAGAGACCACCCACTATACCCAACGGGGTACCAAGCGAGATACCCACTGTAACCAGTCCGCTGTGACTGACGATGAGGTACGCCAAGATCCACCTGAAGTCAGTCTGTATCAGTGCCATCACGACCCCGAGGATCATCGTCAGGAGGCTGATAGAGAGCATTGCTTCCCTAGCGAATGGAAGTCCGCCAAACATTCTAAGGAGAACGAGACCGATCGCGACCAGCATAACTTTAGACTGTGCCTGAAGGAGGACTGTGGCGTGGGGAAATGCCGAACGGTAGACGTCAGACTTCAGCGGATGGATTGGTGCCAAACCGCCTGCGTATATCCAAGAGAGCATTAGGAATGCAAATGAGATGTATAGCACGTTGTACATATTGCCCAGATCGGTCATCATGAGAAAGCTGATCGCATCTGAGATGTTTGCGTATCCCGTGATCCCAAGGATCAGCGCAAGAGCAATAGCCAGCCCAGACCCGCTCAGCGCAGAGAAGAAGGTGTACTTGAGAGCCGCTTTTTGTGCCGATCCCGCTCCTGAGGCGGCCACGAGACCTGCCACCAACAGACTTCCGATCTCGACGACTATCCACAGGTGATAGAAGTCGTTCACCATTATCACGGCGACCGTTGAGAAGTATGTCAGGAACATTATCGCAACGTAGGGACCGAAGTCCTTTTTCAAAGACCTAGTAGAGATGACCACAACAAATAGCAGAAGAAGTGAAGACGTGAAGATCAATATCTGCTGTAGTGGTCCGAAGTAATACTCCAATGACAATTTCCATGAGAAGATACTTGTTGAGTAGGTATAGCTTCCATCAGAAGCGACCCCAGGTTGACCGGTGAACCACTGTAAACCATAAGGGGAGACTATCGAAACCACGAGGAGTGCGGCAGCCGAAACCACAGATGCGACCCTGATCGCGCGGACTCTGTTGTACAGCAGGTTTAGTACAATTGCGGTAAGGATCGGGATCACTACCAGTAATGGGATCGACCAGAGGTTCACCACAGTCTCGCTCATTCCATCTCACCCTTGAGAACCTTCGATGCCTTAAGGGTCCCGTACCTCTTGTAAAGCATAATTATCAACGCAGCGAGTATTGCAGTGGTGCTGACACCTATAACGATGTTTGTTAGGACTATTCCAGGACCGAATATCAACGCCGCCTCTTTGGGAAAGTCGGAGATCGAAGCCCCCGGCTCGAGTATCGGGACGATGCCTCCCGGGACATAACCGAGGGAGACGAGGGCAAGGTTCACACCGTCAGAGAGAAGAGTAAAGGAGATGAGCTTCTTGATCAAGTTATCGAGGAAGAGCATTCCCGCTATCCCGATGATGATGAGGAGGGAAGCTGCAAGGAATGTGAGAAGCTGAAGGGAGACCTCAATCACTCTCTTCATCCCTCCTTGTCTTGAGAATAGCCAAGATTATAATGCCAGGCATCAGAACAGTCCCTACGACTGCCTGTGTCAAACCTAGATCGGGCGCCAAGAGCGCATGGAAAAGGAAAGCAAGGGCTATGCTCTCTGCCCCGCTTATGAATGCAGCGCGCAGTAGATCTTTCTGAAGCAAGGCTGCGACCGAACCTATTGTTACAGCCACTACCATTAGGTAGGCAACAGTCATGAAAGTATCAATCATCTCTCAGACCTCCGCTGGTTGACATAATAATACGAATTTGCAAGGGCACCACCAGTGAAAGGGATAAACATAAAGAAGAAGAAGCCTACTGCTGCAAGGTCGATTCTAAGTATCAGGAGCCCAGCCACCATCATAACAAGGGAGCTCACGGTATCCACTATCCCGGTAATGTGGTTCCGGACGTAGAATATGTTTGATCCGTACTCGTCCCCGAACCTGAAAAGACCGATCGTTGCCGCGATCATAGGCGGTATTCCCGCAAAGAGTACTCCGGCTGCTCCAATCTTCATCAGGGCTAGAGCAGTTGGCCAGAGATCATTTCCCCTAAAGTATAGGACTCCTACCAACGCGAGGAAGGCAACCACGGCGCAGACGACAAATTTCCCGAGACCCACTACGAACGACCCCCTCTTTATGTTCCAGAAGGCATAAGCAAGCACAAGTGCCGCGTATACCGCCGTCAAAATCTCGAAGATCATGAGCTATCACCTGTCCTGAAGAGACGCGCGAAGATGATTGTCCCGATAGACCCAACGACCAAGAGCGCTATCGCTGTATCCCTAGCAAATCCGACATTAAAGAGCTCCGGGAGCGAGATCAGATAAAGGCTCACCCCGGTGACCGTGGTAAAAACGCTGACGCCCATAAGCGAAGTTATAGCTTCCCCCTTAAGGGCCACCCTTATGGCCCCGAGTCCTGCAGCGGTTGCAGCCACCATAAATGCGAAAGCCGCCCAGAAGAAGGCGGTGTCTGCCAAATTGGAAAGGAAGGCGGTCTCGCTCATCTTCCGAGCCACCTCTCCACATGTGGTTCAAGTGGTATTATGTCACACTTTCCCCGGGGGGATATAGTCCCTACGTACAGCCTCTTTCCCTCCACATCGATATCAATAGTGACTGTCCCAGGGGTGTAGGTTATGCTGTTAGCCAGCATTACTTGAGAGACTGGATTCTCAAGCACAGTATCGATGACATGTATGTAAGGGTCTATGTCACCATTGAGGCACCTTTTGGAAACATCAACAACCGAGGAGACGATCTCCCGCACCAGACAGAACCAAAAGCGTACGCCCCAAATAAAACCCATTCAATTCACCTTACAGCCTTCTTTAATCCTTCTAAAAAACGCCTTGCGTAGTCCAAGTAAACTCCCTCGTCCCCAGGCTTGACTTCGAGTGCGACACCACGATCCCTCCCAGCCCCGATGTAGAGGTGGAGGTGTACGGTCCTGCCAGATTCCCGCTTGTGTAGGTGGATGTGACCTCTCGCTGGATCCTCCGATGCCACAGTGTATTTCATGGCTAATGCGACCTCTTTAGTTTTTGAATAGACACACTCACCATTCGAATAGAACCTAGTGTACACAATCGGCATCTGGCACACCGTATGACAAGAATAACGGTTGCAGTAATTTATAACATTTGTCCCCTAATTTCAGATAACAAAGGTAAATTCAATTTGAGGGGCAGATTGGCATACACTCAATCGATTTTGGAGCGCTTTCCTAGCGAAAGGCTTTCCTTGCACCACCATAATAAGGATCCTCTGCCAACATAGGGGTTGGGTGGAAGGTTGATGCGGGTCGTAGCAGATCTCCACATTCACAGTCCTTACAGCAGGGCCACTAGTCAAGAAATGGATTTCAGAACGCTTGACGAGTACGCAAAGATAAAGGGGATAGACATCATAGGGACGGGGGACTTCACGCACCCAAAACGGAGGGAGGAGATAAAGACCGAGCTATGCGAGGCAGAGGGGCTCTACTCGCTAAAGGAGAAAGGAAAGAAGAGGTTCATCGTAACCGGGGAGGTCTGCACATCTTCTTACTGGAACGGAAGGAATGTGAGGATACACCATCTCATCATCCTGCCGTCGGTTGAAGTAGCGGAGCAGGTGAGTGAGGAGCTCGGCAAAAAGGGCGACCTGAAAGCGGACGGGAGACCGATGTTGATGATGAGCGGAGCCGAGCTTGTCGATACAGTCATGAGTTTTGATGAAGACAACATGATCGTGCCAGCCCACATATGGACTCCGTGGTTCTCGCTCTTCGGTGACAGAGGGGGCGTCAACAGGATAGAGGAGTGCTATGAGGACCAGACGCCACACATATACTCTGTCGAAACTGGCCTATCGTCTGACCCGCCTATGAACTGGAGGGTTAGCGAACTAGACCGCTTAACCCTGATCTCCAATAGTGACAGCCATAGCCCTGCCAAGGTCGGCAGAGAAGCGAATATTTTTGAGGTTGGAAGACCCACTTACAAGGAGATCGTGGATGCCATAAGGTTCCACAAGGACAAGGTCGCGACGATCGAGGTGGAACCCGCGTTCGGAAAATACCACTGGACGGGTCACAGGGCGTGTGGAATTTCGGTCCCCCCGGAGGAAGCAGTAAGGATGAGGGGGATATGCCCAGTATGCGGTAAGAGGATGACAAAAGGGGTGGCCGAGAGAGTAGAGGAGCTCGCCGACAGAGCCCCTGGAGTCACCCCCCCAGGCGCGCAGCAGTTCTTTAAGGTCTTGCCGCTGATGGAGACTATTGCGGTAGCTATGGGGAGGAGCCCTAGTTGCTCCCAAGTTGAAGAGACGTACTGGAAGCTCTTAGCAGAGTTCGGCGACGAGATCAGCTTACTGCTCTTCGTGCCTGTGGAGAAGATCAAGGAAAAATACGGGGTTGGAATCGCCGAGGCAATAGAGCTCAACCGGATGGGGAAGATCGAGGTCACGCCAGGGTATGATGGAGTCTATGGGAGACCTACGGGTTTGCAGAAGGGTGATGGAGGCGCAGGTGCTAAGGAGAGATTTTTTAGGAGGATGTCCAACCTAGAGGATTACATTCAAGGGAGGTAAACCAAATGGCAGGACCAGAGAGGAAGGTCTGGAGTGAGAACTACAGCGAGTGGTTTCACAAAGTCATATCTGAGACTCCTATCTACGATACGAGGTACCCCGTTAAGGGTACTGGGATATGGACCCCCTTCGGTTTTCGGCTTCGGAGCTCAGTACTGAATATCATCAGAGAGGAGCTGGAACGCACAGGACACGATGAGGTCCTATTCCCGCAGCTCATACCCGATTACCTCCTCAGCAGAGAGAGCGAGCACATTAGGAACTTCGAAGACGAGGTCTACTGGGTAACCCACGGGGGTAAGACACCGCTGGATGTAAAACTAGCACTAAGACCTACGAGCGAGACTGCAATGTATCCGATCTTCAAGCTCTGGATCAACGCCTATTCAGACCTCCCTTTGAAGATTTTCCAAGTGGTTAGCGTCTTCAGATACGAGACAAAAGCCACGAGACCGATGATAAGGGTGAGGGAGGTAAGCACATTCAAGGAGGCGCATACCGCGCATGCCACGAGGGAGGAGGCTGAAGAACAGGTCAGAACAGGTGTCGAGGTCTATTCGAGGATATTTGGGGAGCTGAAGATACCATTCCTGAGGAGTGTCAGACCTGACTGGGACAAGTTCCCTGGGGCGGAGCGCTCAGTTGCATTCGACACGATAATGCCGGACGGCAAGGTGCTGCAGATCGGCACAGTCCATTTCCTCGGACAGAACTTCTCTAAGGCGTTCGACATAAAATACATGACCAAGGAGGGGGGCTACGAACATGTTTGGCAAACCTGTTACGGCATCTCAGAGAGGGCGATCGCCGCGCTTATATCAGTCCATGGAGACGACCGCGGACTCGTCCTCCCGAGTAACATAGCACCCGTGCAAGTGGTCGTGATTCCGATCGTTTACAAGGGGAGGGAGGAAGAGGTCCTGAAGGCATGCGTCGGTGCAAGGGACGCTCTCCAAAGCGCAGGAATTAGAGCAGCATTGGACAATAGAAGGGATCTCACTCCCGGGAACAAATACTATTCATGGGAGATGAAGGGGGTACCAGTGCGGGTGGAGATAGGACCAAGGGACCTCGACGCAGGGACCGCGGTAATCGTCAGGAGGGACAGCCTCAAGAAGGTTCAAGTCCAGATAGGATCTTTGGCTGAAGCTGTCAAGGAGGCATTCAGGGAGATCGATCTCGAGCTTGGCAGGAGGAGTAGGGATTGGATGGAGACAAAGGTCAGGAAGGCCAGCTCCATTGATGAAGCAAAAGAGGAGCTGGACAGGAGGGGAGGGGTCGTGGAGATGTTCTGGTGCGGGAGGGCAAGCTGCGGTCAGGAGTTGGAGAAGGCGATCGACGCCAGGATCCTGGGGACACCGTACGAGGACGAAATCGCCGTCGGGCAAGACGCCAAGTGCATTTTATGCGGGGAGGTTGCTCTTAAGAAGATCAGGGCAGCGAGGTCTTATTGAGTCCAAGGAGGGCATAAACTTACCTTGTCTTACCTCATTCATTTTCACATCACAGCTTGGTAGCAGAATGTACCATTTTCTAGTTTAATCCCATTTATCCGAAAACTTTCTCAATTGCTAGCAACGGATCATGATAACAAGCAGAACAATTAGATTAATTATAAAGGATAAAAAAACAGAGTTAACTTGACCTGTCAGCAAAATGTTCGATTACAGATTTTGGGTTTAGCTTCGAAACGATGTACTGGAATGCCCTCTTCGGATCGCTCTTTTCCCCGCACGTGAACACATCGACGGTAGCATATTGGAACTCGTTCCAGGTGTGGATGGCTATGTGGCTCTCGAGAACTAGGGCTATGACAGAGACCCCCCCCTTTGGGCCTCCAAACTTCCAAGCCACGGTATCCCAAATGGTCATGTTTGCGATCTTCGCTGCATCTATAACGAGGTTCTTCAGCGCAGATTCATCGTTTATCTGAGTCATATCACAGCCGTAGAGGTTTCCGTAGACATGTTTCCCTACGATCTGTCCCTCTTCCTGAACGCACGATGTCTGGTTCATCTTGTGTGTCTGATCCTCCGCGCCATTTAGATTTTTATTGAGGCACTATTTTGCAACAAAAAAACAACTTGTATATAAAGTTAATCATAAAGAGCCCTTTAACAAAAGTACTTCAGATGCTGAATGATTTTCAAGATTTTAATGAAAAAATACATCTTTCTCGAATTGCCCTCATATGATGAGGGCAGTAGGGGAATGCTCGAGTTGCGGTTTCTTTGCCACTTATCTGGGGGGTCATCGCCTAAAGCGCGAATCCCTTTCGGGGGAGGCATAGACCTGCCTTTTAAGGAAATTCTTCCTGTTCCTCTGAAGTGGTCTAAGACCGTGCCGCTCTTTAGCCGGAACCTTGGGAGTTTGCGACCTTACCTTCCCAGCCTTGGTCAATGAACCGTGTGATGGCATCCAATATGCACCAGCTGTTATCGATCTTGGGGTGTAATAAATAGTTTTCTTAAGTGCTTAGTTCAAGTGCGGGTGGTAGCAATAGCTAGTCAGTTAGCATGCTAGCAGTCGTCCAGCCGAAAGCCAGTGCAGAGCCCCCTCACTACTTCCCTGACAACGCTAGGCGGGGCAGAGGTCTTGATCCCCTTTGGATGGAAATGGGTGGGAGAGGCGGTGTACCCTAAGCGCTCAAGTTCCTCGAGAACACCTTTTAGGGAAGGTGCGCTGAGAGAAAGTCTTTTAGAGACGAAATCGAGCACGTAGTAGCCAGGTGGCTTTCCTTGCTCACCCGAAATCTTTGAAAGGAGTTTCGAAATCCGGGCGTTAGTGCGCATATAAGAAAAGTCAAATTCCGCAAGTCTGCAGAGGAAACTCTTGTCTGAGAGATCACCTATCCACAGCGGACCGGCTCTGCGGAGGGGCGAACCGCACTCAGTGCACGTAGTCTGCAATGGCTCCTCAAACTGTGCGACACCTCGCCAAAGGCAAGAGTCGCATGAAAGGAGGTAGCCCATGGAACGGAAGGCAAAATCTGCCAGATGGGCACCGAGCTTAAGCCGGAAGTATGATCTGAAATAGTGATCTACGCTGTAGGACAGGAGTGGGAATGCTCCAAAGTCATACTTTGCTGCCGTGCGGACGATTGAGCCCACGAGGATGCGCAACCCCGTCTCGTGGCAGAACTCGTTCCTCAGGGGAATGGAGGAGTACTTCCTTATGCACGCATTGGTATGGACTCCACAGAGCGGAGCGGTATCCGTTGCAGTCACACCCAACATGCCACCATTTTTGAGTGCCCTGACTGAGGAGTCTACAAACGGCATCGGGGTGCCGAATGGGTCAATGTCAATGAAGTCGAACCTACACCCTGGCTCCGAATGCCTCGAGAGGAGCAGGTTAGCTTCCTCATGTACGACCTCGATCTTCCCTTCCAAACCATTCCTCCTTGCGTTCGACAGGATCAAGGGAATCGATTCAGCATTCAGATCCCCCATCACCGAAAGCTCCACAACCGGGACCTCATTTGCGTACCTGACCCCGCGAGCTCCCACGCCTGCCAGCGGATCGCAGACCCTGATCGGGCTGCCCCTCGCACATGCGAATGAACTCAGGACTCCCACCGCAATATCCCTGCTGAACTCCATCTTAGGGTTGTAGAAGACGGGTGCCTTGAAGGGCGCGAACCTACCTTGGAAGGTGTAGGATGAAGGATCCGGAACCTCGAGCTCGGTCCTCCCTTCGATTACAACTGAGCTCTTCAATCCATCTCACAGGGTGAGACTCTAGAAGGGTGCTTATCAAACCTTTGTTTATCGGATTTGGTATTCATGCAAAGAAAAAGAAAGACACTATAACAAGACCGGTTTCCTTATTCACGCGTGTCACCAGGGAGACATTATATAACCTAGGTGAAGATCGAATGGTTTGTAGAGGGTATGGATTAGAGTGATGAGAAGGATCACCGGGATAGACGAGGCGGGGAGAGGTCCAGTTATCGGACCGATGGTTATCGCGGGAGTTTTGATTAAGGAGGAGGACATCCCCAAGCTAATCGAGAAAGACGTCAGAGACTCGAAGAAGCTCGCTTCGAGGAGGAGGGCAGCCCTAGCCCAAGACATACTCGAGATTGCTGAAGCACACTATGTGAAGGTATACAGTGCAGAAGAGATAGATGCCTTAAGGAAAAGTAAGAGCCTTAACAGGATCGAGGCGGAAGGCATGGCAGAGATAATAAAAAAGCTCCTTTCCCAAGAGGCACAACTCGGAAGCGTCGATGTCATTGAAGAGAGATTCGGTGCTGAGATCTCGAGGCTCGTGGGCGAAAATCTGGTAATAACGTCATCCCACCATGCGGAAGACAAGTACCCTGCAGTCTCGGCTGCATCGATAATAGCCAAGACCACCAGAGACAGGCTCGTGGCAGAATTAAGAAAGGAGTTCGGGGATTTCGGTTCAGGCTACCCCAGCGACCCCAAGACAGTGGCATTTATCAGAAGTGCGGTAAGCCGAGGAGAGATACCACCAATAATAAGGAAGACATGGAAGACCTTCACGAAAATTACGAGGATCAGTTTTCCTGATCCGTGATCTCGACGCCAAGAAGTTTCACTAGGTCTCCCACCTTTTCGACCTTTTTTATCTCCTCGATCCTGACCACGATTATGTCAGCATTATTCGGGACTCTATCTTCAGTCACGAGGACTGGAGGGGAACCCAGCACCCTGCCGACTCCGACGGCATTCTCGATCTTCCTTTCCAGCTGTTCCTCATTTATCTTCTCCTCGCTCGTCAGAAAGCTAACCCCTACGTTCTTGGCGTGGATATCTATCGGGGCATAGCTAAAACCCATGGCCTTACATCCGATCTTCTTCAGCTTGGCATGGAGCTGCTTGGCTATGATCCCAGTCGGGTTCCTCTCCGGAGCTTCCTCCTCCATGTGCCAATCAAATATGTCTATGCTAGATATGACAGAGTCTCCAAGTATCTTTTGGAGTCGCTCCACGGTTTGGAGGGTTGCACCCATCTGCTCTCTTTCATACTCATAAATAGCCTTCCTGCTGACTCCTATCAAGCTAGCGAGCTGTCCAAGGGACATCCTCTTCTTTTCCCTACAGCTCTTCAGTGCCTTGCCGTCGATCTTAAAGTACAGTCCTCCCCTCTTCGAGTAAGCGGTTGGGAACCTCCTCTCCAAAACTGCATCCCTGAAGGTCTTCGGGTGCATCACACTGACCCCGAACCGCTCGTAAAGGGCATCCTCTTCGAGCACGCCCCTCTGCATCCGTACCCCTATTATGAATGGATATGCATTAAATGCACATGCCAAGGACTTGAGGTCTTCGGTAGAGCACCTACGCTCCGAGTCAATGTTCTCCGAGCTTTTAATAAGCAGCTTTAGGTTGCCCTTCTTCGCGACTATCTGCAGGCAATAGTCACTGGAATCTACTTCAGAGGCGACAAAACCTGCTTCTTCGAGCACCCTCAAGATATTACCAACGAGACCCACGGAGAGGGGCTTCATAGCAGTTCCAAATAGACTCTCGATTAAGGAAGATATAAATATGAAGCTTGGACCCTTCGTGGGCACCATATCCTTCGGACGTGGATCGCACACTGCATTGATCGATTCTATTTCTATATTTAGTGACCTTTTCTTTGACTACCCATTCATCCTGGATCCAGAGCGGGAATCCCTCGATTAAACGGAAAAAAGCGAGATCTCAGAGGACGAATCCGAAGACCACTATGGAGGGGAAACGCCTCGTTAGCTCCAATACCTCTGGGCGGAAGAGGTATTTGTTTGTGGATGGAGCCCTACCCAACGCCCGGTTGACAGCTTCCACCTCGAGCTCGTTGCCGTCGATCATGTAAGTGCCTTTCTTATGGGAGGATTCCCTCACTATCACGATCGGGAGACGGAGCGCATTTAACTTTTCCTTGGGCAGCCACCTCGAGAACTGGTGTACTTCCTCTTTGTTAAAGAAAACGATCTCTCCAGCAATGTTCTTGTACGAGGGATTCGACATGGCCAACAGCTCGAGTATGCCCTTCCTCTCCATCGGCAGCGACTCGTTAAGCTTCTTCAGCTCGACTTCCCAGAAGAGTTTGCTTACGTCCTCCTCTCGCTCTTCCATAATCAAGGACCCTCTGCTACAACCATTGCATGATCCTTCTCGTAAGGTTCAAGGTATTTCATATCGGTTATTTTGAAAGAGGCATCCTCGAGGACCTTGACCTCCTGCTTGAAGACCTGATCGGGATCCATCGTTACATCCACGCTCCTGGCTTTTATCGCGATCATGACTTTCCCGCCCTTTTTGAGGTAATATTCGGCGTTTTCCGCCAGGAGCCTAGCCTGCTCAGGTTGGGCTACGTCGCAGTAGATCGTATCGACCATCTCGAGGAAGAATCGGTAGGAGTACGGTTTTCTGGCGTCGCCCAAGATCGGTATCATGTTCTTTCTCCTTGAAGTCACCTCGACCAGCTCCCTGATCACCCTAGGGGCGAACTCGACGCAGTATACCCTGCCCTTACTGCCCACTATGTCCGAAACATGGCTAGGTGTGGTCCCGCTGGCGGCTCCAAGGTATAGGACCTTTGAGCCAGACTTCAGGGGCACCTCGCTTATCCCCCTCTCTATTGCAGCCGCGAGCTTACTCCTGTACGGGTTCCATGCCCTGTACTCTACATCCCCGATCCTGAAGAGCTCTTCACCGTAAACTTTGTATCCCGGGGTCAAGTTCTCGGTCGCAAGTTGCCTTCCGGCATCAGTCTCCACATAGTACACCATTTTGAATTTGGGATGCTCGATCACCTTTGCCATCGCCTATCCCTCCTCTTCTCTTTTTTGTGCTTGAACTTCTTTTCCTGTCTCGCCGGCTTTGTCGGCGGACGTGCGTATTTCTTCTTTATCTCGGCTATCCGCTTCTCAAGACCAGCCTTTAGTTTGTCCGCGATTAAACCCCCTCCAAAGGCGTCTACACGCGCGGCGATGGACAGCTTTCCGGCTAGCGCCCTGGCTATCTTTCCCCTCTGCCATCTTTCTGCGCTGTGCAGGTACTGATGCTGGAATATTATTCCGTGTTTTGGGGGTCTCGCCCCTGTCTTGAGGGATCTGAAGAGCGCCTTCTCGGCTCCGAGGACTTGTAAAGTGCTCGCGGGCTTCTTCGCAAGTCCCTCGAGACTGCCCGCAAGCGCGATCAGCCGCGCCCCAAGGGTTGCGCCCGCCAGCTCCCTAACATTCGGCGCCACTTCCTTCATCATGTCGTCAATGTAGCGCTCCATTGAGTCACGGGACTCATATGTCTTCAGGTTGATTTCTGCGAGATCGACGATCTGCTTCAGGTCATACTCGTTGACATCTGCCCCCATCGAGCTGAGTGCCGCTTCAGATAGAGCCTTCCCCTTGCTTTCGCTCTGAACGATCTCTGACACCCCCTCCGGGTCAATGTTTGACCTCTTCCCAAACTTTTTGACTATGAGCATATACTGCCTGTGGTCTGGGACTAGACTGTCCAGCTCTGGGAAGTGAAGACTATACCATTCCCTTACTCGTGACACAGTTATGTTCACATTCTTGTCGATCTCGTCGAGTGCTGAAACCGCCTGAGCAACTAGTTTATCGCGCTTCTCTGAAGCAATCCGTATCTTGATTCTAACGATGGACTCACTGACCTCTTTCCACAATCGTTCAACAGAGGCCTGCTTCTGTCCAGACGAGAGAACAGCGCTAAGCGGAGAAGATCTGAACATCCTACCCCCTGGGCTTGGCGACTCGTAATTGGCCCGGATTTTGAATTTGGCGCCCAAGGTTTTTGCTTCAGTTTCGTCCTCGAATGTGAGCTCGTCATACCCCGACTCGACGAGATCATGGACAAGCACCTCCAGATCCTTCGAAAAGCCTTTATTCTCTACTTCGAGGAGCTGGCTTGACGCATCCTCCGAGCTCTCGAAGATCCTAGACATGATGAGTCTGAGCGATTCATCAAAAGCGAAGAATCCTGCGCAGCTCTCCACGACGTAACACTTCAAACCTCACACCAAACCCATCTTTATCAATGCTCATTTATAAAGGTCAAGGATTCAGCCACTCAAGAACAGGGACAATCTCCTGCCTCGAACTGCCGAACTCATGTTTCTAGAGTAGGACGCATAGCTGCGTAAAGGATGGAAGGAGGAAAATATAGCACATCCGAAGCCGATCAGTCCCCAGAAGGACCGCTGAACCTAGTGCAAACAAAGTACACTTCTGAGCTCGAGTCCCTCGACGCATTTGGCTTATACACGCGCACATTCGCGAAGAGGCGCTGGACGTCCTTCCTGAAGGCCTCGAAGTCTGCTCCCATGAGTACTTTGAGGACCATCTTCCCTCCTGGTCTCAGTACCATCTTGGCAACCTCGAGAGCCACATTCGCTAGCGCTATCTGCCTCCCATGATCCAAGTCATGAATACCCGTGAACTTAGGAGCCATGTCTGAGGTTACAACATCCGCAGCCGCACCGGTCAACTTGACGAGCTCGTCCTGGAGCTGGGGCGACCCCGCGTCCCCCCGAAGCAGGATCACATTCTCGTGTGGTAGCGGATCTATCTCTGCGAGATCGACTCCGATCACCAACCCGTCGTCACCAGCTAATTGGCGCGCCACCTGCAACCAACCTCCTGGGGCAGAACCTAAGTCCACCACGACATCGCCTCTCCTGAAGATCCTGAATTTGTCCGAGATCTCCAAGAGCTTCAGTGCCGACCTGGAACGGTACCCGTGCCTCTTCGCTTCTCGGTAATAGTAATCGCCTAGAATTGAACTCCTATCCGGCATCTCACTTTTTCTCCGGCGGAACTGTTTTCTTCAGTTCTTCTGCCCGTTGATACTTAAGGTACTCGTTCCTAAGAGACATTGTGAGCTTAATGCAATTCTCAGGCGATATAGGTTGGCTCATACCACACCTCGTCAGGTCTGGACATGTGAAGCACGAGCACCAAACTACATCAGATATCTGGACGCGCACTTCTTTCTTCAAAAGCATAACCTTGTAGGTCTTGTGACTGTCTTTCGAGAAGGGCTCTCTTTTGACTATCCCCCTCTTCTCCATCCGCGAGAGGGCTCGCGATACCTCCCTGCTGTTAGAATTAATGCTCTTCCAAAGGTCGCTTTGTAGCAGGCTACGGTCCGCTGAGCTCTGAAGCAGCTTAATGAGCTTCTCTTCCAACTCCTCCACAAAGCACACTTCCGAAGCACGGCATTTAAAAAATAGTTGAAAGACTATAAATATATTTCAAGATCAAGCTTGTCTATGAGTTCCTTGTAGCGGTTTCTGACCGTGACCTCGGTCACATTGGCAGCACTAGCGATGTCGCGCTGTGTCCGCTTCATCTCAAGTAGGACACTGGCGATGTACACTGCGGCGGCTGCGACGCCCGTCGGACCCCTTCCCGATGTAAGCCCTTCGCCGCTCGCGAAGCGAATGATCTCCACAGCCTTCTGCTGCACCCTGCCGTCTAGGTGTAGCTTAGTCACGAGGCGCGGCACGTAATTGACGGGATCAGTCGGCATTACCTTAATCGTCAGCTCGTTCGAGACGAAGCGATAGCTCCTAGCGATCTCCTTCTTGCTCGCCCGCGAAACAGACGAGATCTCGTCCAAGGTCAAAGGGACATTATACTTCCTGCAGGAAGCGTAAAGGGCTGCGCCAGTCATGCTCTCGATGGACCGACCCCTAATGAGTTGGCTCTCTACTGCCTTCCTGTAAAGGAGGGCAGATTCCTCTCGTATGTTTCTGGATAAACCGAGCTGGGATGCCATCCGCTCAAGCTCAGAGAGCGCGAAGGCAAGGTTCCGCTCAGAGGCATCCGAGACTCTGATCCTCCGCTGCCATTTCCGCAGACGGTAAATCTGTGCTCTCTTCCTCGAGGTGAGCGATTTGCCGTAGCTGTCTTTGTCCCTCCAATCGATCATGGTCGAGAGACCCTTGTCGTGTATCGTTAGGGTTATTGGCGCACCAGCCCTAGAACGCTTGTCCCTCTGGTCGCTATCGAACGCCCGCCACTCTGGGCCTGGGTCGAGGAGCTTATCACCGAGCACGAGACCGCATCCCGTGCACGTAACCTCTGCCCTTTCATAGTCCCTGACCAGAGTCTTTGCTCCACACTCTGGGCAGATCAGTTCGTCTGCTTCACGAATGTCTGTTAGGTTTCTTTCCATAACCTTTCGAACCTCTCCTGTTCTTCCTGCGGGGGAAGTCTTCGGTATAGAATTCTGCTCCATCGACTCTGGTGTCTATTTTTTTTGTGAGCCTCACAGAGACGTACGGTTTCCCGACTGGACCGAATACGTCTATCACAGTGCCAACGACACCGATGCTCTTGCTCACCACCGAGGCGCCTATGCGAGGGGGAGCCTTCGCCTTTACCGTCAGAAGACCACTTTTGCCTATGTGCATCCCTACCCCCAAGTAATTCAAGGCAGCTCCACCAGAACGATGGCAATTATGAGCATATTCCCGCTGTCTTTTATATCCTTTGTCATGGATATAAACCGCCATTAAAACATCCTAAAAAATCATTATTTCCTCTTCATCGACCTTTTTTTTGAGATTGAAGAGGCAATGCGGAGGAGGACCATCCTTTTCTTCTCATTGCCTTTTTTCCTAACCGCCACCCTACCCGGTCTTCCCCACCAGAGAGCAGGGTACCGCTTGTCGCCCTCGAGCTCGGCATCATAGGAGAGCTCCCTGCAAGCGTCAAGAATCTCCTCTGCTGTCGGCGAGTCGACAGCCTTATCTTTAGGCAGAACCCTTCCCTCAGATCTGGTCTTCGAAGAGTCTATGTTGACAGGCCAAATGAGGAATGAGCCCTCCCTTTTCAATTAGTGCCCTCCTTCTGATGAGTCAACGATATTAGTACGGGATTTTTTATAAAGGTGATCCCGATGCACGAGCTCTCGCTAGCAGCCAGTCTCATAGAATGCATTGAGAAGGTAGCAAAGGAGAATGGATTGTCATCTGTGAAGGAAGTCCATCTAGAAGTCGGAGAGATGACACACGTAGATCCGAGGCAGCTGAAGTTCTGCCTGAAGGTGGTGAGCCAAAACACTGTTGCCGAGGAGAGCAGGATCTACATCAAGAGGAAGGGACCTGTTATAAGGTGCAAAGGCTGCGGTTTGGTGAGCAGGCTGAAGAGATCCAAGGAGCTTGCTGGTTTTTCTATGAGCTGCCCTTCCTGCGGTAGCGACGAGGTTGAACTTGAGGAGGGCAGAGAGCTTCTTCTCAAGAGGATAAAAGGGGTAAAGAGCAGGAAAGTGGAGGACCCGTCACTTCATTAGTATGGCGTTCAGAACGCCATCCTGACCCGGCCTCGACGACACCCTCGCATCTCCGAGCTCGGTTTCGATTATGGCTCCCTTCGTGATGACCCCTCTCCTCGCATAGTCTACATTGGAGGGGTTGGTCTTTACCTTGAGGATCTTCACCTTCTTGGTTGCATTAGTCTTAACATCGGTTACGTTCGCATAAGCTGCCTGGTCGAGCCTCATCTTCAGGTTGCCGCCAAAGCACCTGCAAGGTTTCCTCGAATCAGCATCAGTCCCCAGCGTAGTCTCAGTCGGGGAGGAGCCCAGCTCATACTTCCGCTTCTCCCTAAAGTGGTGAAGTGTACCCCCCGTCGGTTTCCGCTTATCACGACCCTGATAGTAACTCATCAGCATCCCTCGTACTCAAGACACCCTTACCAGAAAGACATACAAATATAAGTTTTTTGAGTTTCATCTTGGGTGAGGCGAAGTCTTTGAAGGACATGATACAGCTCAGCCAAGGCGCCGGAG
This sequence comes from Thermoproteota archaeon, assembly GCA_030055575.1. Classification (GTDB taxonomy): domain Archaea; phylum Thermoproteota; class Methanomethylicia; order Methanomethylicales; family Methanomethylicaceae; genus Methanosuratincola. Next base: position 19,830 of record JASFYL010000011.1, read on the forward strand.
GCAAGTTGATGAACGACCTGATAAAGAGAGAGATAATCAGCAACATAAAGAAAAGGAGGATCGAGGGTGGGATAGGGCTAGACGAGTTCGATGATGGCGCGACGATACCATTTGATGGGTGGCAGATCGCAGTCTCCTCGGACGGGCACATAGTAGATCCCCCGTTCTTCCCCGGGGGAGATATAGGAAAGCTCGCTGTATGCGGAGCGATAAACGACCTCGCAATGATGGGGGCGAGACCAATCGCGCTTACAGACACGATAATTGTCGAGGAGGGATTCCCGGTAGAGGACCTTTCGAAGATCGTCAGGTCGATGAGTGAGACCGCCGAGGGCGTTGGCGCTGCGATAATACACGGAGACTTCAAGGTGATGCCAAAGGGGAAGCTCGACAAAATAGTAATCTCGACAACTGGAATAGGGACGATCCAAGGTGCCCCGATCCTAGACTCAGGCCTAAGAGAGGGCGATATCATCATCGTGACAGGACCTATAGGGGATCATGGCGTGGCGATCGCCTCACTCAGAAGCGGTGTCGGATTTGCTACAACGGTCGTCTCAGACGTGTCCCCGCTCTGGGAGGTGATGAGGGCGGCGATGTCGGCTGGGAGAGTGACCGCGGCGAAGGATCCTACAAGGGGAGGGATTGCCATGGCACTCAACGAAATTGCGGAAAGGTCGAAAGTCAGCATATGGATCAGGGAGGACGAGATACCGATAAGGCGGGAGGTTCAGGGAGCCTGCGAGATGCTGGGACTCGACCCGTTGGAGCTTACCTGTGAAGGGAGGGCGGTCATTGGCGTGGATAAAGAGAACGCGGATGCCGTCCTCGAGGCGGTAAAGAGAGTCCCGGAGGGGAAGGAAGCCAAGATCATAGGCACGGTCAAGGCAGAGAGACCCGGCTATGTCATCATGGAGACCGCGGTGGGGGGCAGGAGGGTGATCAATCCCCCTCTCGGGGAACCGACTCCACGCATCTGTTGAAGGTTTCTCAACAGATATACGGTGCGCTTAAAGTCATAGATACAGTCCAGCATTAATGCGCGGGATCATCGCCATCAGTACGGCGAGCTCGGTAAGCCTAGTCCTATCCAAGACTCCCTTGGAGAAGTAACCGACCGCCCCCTGCCCCCTACCTAGCCCCCTGATGCCCGTAAGAGCCTCCATGACGGTACCGATTTCGCCTTGTCCTGAAAGAACCCTCCTAATGACATCCATGGGATACTCGAATGATGGGCCTCCTCCCAGCGTTACTCGGCATTGCCTATCAGCCACTGCCGCGAACTGCTGGTCCATGTAGCCAGATATGGTACCTGGAACCTTGATCAATCCCGCTTCTACTCCTACGCCAAGCTCTGCGACTGAGTCGCTCTCCAACGCCTTCTTAGCCCTCGTGACCGCGCCCCGGATCGTCTCCTCAATTCCTACTGGCTGCAGCGGCACCTCCGGATCTACCTCTTTGACGATAACCTCCAACTCAGGGTAGAAGATCGACAACACGTTCCTGACAGCTTTAGCCTTTACCGGGTTGGTCGATCCCACTGCCACAATCATCTATGTCACCTGACGGTCATAAATCATAATAAGGGTGGCTGATAAGATTGCTTCCAAGCGGTGGAAAAACATGGATTACGCCGGCAGGATCTCGAAACTCGCGTCAAAACTGGATGACGAAGGCATCCTCGCAGCCCTGATAACCGCTCCGGAGAACATACACTACCTCACAGGGGCACCTTTCGTGAGGGGAAGCGCGGGGAAGCTCCTCCTCGTCTGGAAGGAAGGGCACGCGACACTTATACTGACGGAACTAGACTATGAGGAGGCGAAGGACTCGGTCGCTGGAGGGCTCGAGCTAATTAAGACAAACCTGTTCGAGAGACCGCTCGAGAGGCTCAGGTCAATCCTTCCCAGCTCTTCTAAGGTCGGGTATGAAGAAGGCGCAATGAGCGCAGCAATGAATGATAGAATTGGCGCCAACTACGTTCTTGTTCCGCTTGGGGGCGCAATCGAGAAGATGAGAGAGATTAAGGATAAAGAAGAAATCTCTATGATAGAGAAAGCCCAGTCAATAAACGACCAGGCGTTCGAGAAGGCACTTGCCAACTTTAGAGAAGGGATGACAGAGCTAGAGATTGCGGCTGAGCTCGAGTATATGATCAGGCGGTACGGGGGGGAAGCTTATGCCTTCGAGACGATAGTCGCATCTGGACCTCGAGGGGTTTACCCGCACGGCATGCCGAGCAACCGGAGACCTTCGGGCGGGGAGTCCGTGGTGATAGACTTCGGGGCGAAGTACGGCGGATATTGCTCTGACATGACCAGAACCGTCTTCTTCGGTGAGCCAAAGCCTGAGCTGAGGAAGATGTATGAGGCTGTCAGGGATGCCCAAGAGGCTGCAATCGAAGAGGTCAGCATCGGGGTCACAGGCAAGGAACTGGATGACGTCGCCAGGAGAGTGATCGGAGATCACGGCTACGGAAAGTACTTTGTCCACGGCCTCGGACATGGCGTGGGAATCGACATCCATGAGGCGCCAACTGTTAGCGCATCCAATCCCAATCCGCTTTCGCCCGGCAATGTAATCACCATTGAGCCGGGGGTCTATGTTCCTGGGGTGGGAGGGGTAAGGATAGAGGACTTGCTCGTCGTCACCGAAGGAGGGCGAAGGAACCTAACCAAGTTCAGCAGGGAAATAGTGGTGGTGTGATAACTGAACTGCCTGAGTTGTTCTACCGGATCATAGGAAAAACCGCAACTGACGAATAACAATAAATCGCCCAAATCCATATTGAAATGACGTGAAGGCATCGGGCGGTGTCAACCTACGAAGAGGACGAAAGTGCTTGGGTTTTTTACAAACCGGCTCATCGGCTGGGTCTACAAGTATTATGAAAGAAGGCTCTACAACAGCATCAAGAACGGAAAGATACCCAGGCATGTAGGGCTGATACTAGACGGAAACAGGCGTTGGGCCAAGGAACTGGGCATGGAGCCCACCGTGGGGCATGAGTACGGGTTCGAGAAGCTCAAGGAAGTCCTACAGTGGTGCTGGGATCTGGAGATCGAGACTGTGACCGTTTATGCGCTGTCGACGGAAAACCTCAGTCGGCCCAAGGAAGAGGTCGAAGCGCTAATAAGGCTAGCGGAGAGGGCGTTCAAGGACGTCTTGGAGAGCAAGGAGGTGCATGAGAGGAAAGTCAGGATCAGGGCGCTGGGAAGGCTACACCTGCTCAAGGATGAGCTCAGGGAGGCGATAAAGAAGGCAGAGGAGGCAACGAAAGAGTACAACAATCGCAGGCTCAACGTCGCGATTGCCTACGGCGGGAGGGCGGAGATCCTCGACGCTGCAAAGAGGATGGTCTCAGAAGTCGTCCTAGGTAGGCTCCGTATCGAGGAGATAAACGAAAAGACCTTCTCGAGGTTCCTCTATACCTACGAGGACCCAGATCCCGATCTCATAATCAGAACTTCAGGAGAAGAGAGGTTGAGCGGATTCCTCCTGTGGCAGAGCGCCTACTCGGAATTCTGCTTCATGGATGTCTACTGGCCAGAGCTGAGGAGGATCGACCTCCTCAGGGCGATTAGGACCTACCAGAAGAGGCATAGGAGGTTCGGCGCTTGAAAACCTGTAAATATGCAGTGAAATAAAAAAAATGAAGTTTATATTCCAATCTTTCGATAATTTATTAGGTGTGTAGATTGTCTCCTGATGGAGAGGTGGATTCCCACCGGAGGGGGAGCTCAGCGTTCGTAGGTGTTCTGGCAATATTGTTGGTAATATTGGGAATTGGTGGCTACATGTACTATGACCTTTCGAAGAACTATGAAGCCTTGAAGCTAGACTACGCCGCACAAGCCCAGCTTTTGGATGCCCTTAACGCAAGTCACGCGAACATCACATCACGGTTAAACCAGCTGAATTCCAGCTATCTCAACCTACAAGGCGATTACGCGGAGCTGCTGCAGATTGTTAGGTTGGAGAAGAACGAGACGATATTCACGAATTATATCCTTAACCTACCAAAGAACGGGTATGAAGGGATCGAGTTCACATCCCAATACGCGGGGTATGTCGAGGTCAGAGTCGCTGCAAGTTCTCCAGTATCTCTGCTAATCACCAACTACAAGTATGGTCTGATCCTGGATTACCCAGCCAACGGGGACGCATTTACCTCGGCATCCTTCAAGATGCCTGTGCTAGACGGGACGACCTTCTTACAGTTCTTCTCGACATCTAGCTCGACGGTCACGATCAATGCCACACTCCACTACTAACTGACTGTTAGATAGGTTGCGTCGATGTCCGTAGAGATTGTGTAGTTAAGTTCATAATCTTCCTATCGAAGATTGAAACCAAGCCAAATTTGACCCCAAAAGCGTAATCTCCCTGAAAAAACATGATTTTGTTTTTATATTCAAGGATTTGAGACTGTGGCGAATGCTGGCATGTATTTCGAACCGTTTTAGGAAAATAGACAAGAATAGGAGGGACACATCAGAATCGGTATTCGGCAGTCGATTCACCTCCAGAAAAAAGCAGCACTATGGTGGTTTGGAAGCCAACTTTGGTTGCCTCTCGTCATCAGGACTTGTCTATCACCGTCCTCGATGAGATCACAATTTTTGTGACTGCGCCGTTGACGACATCGACCCAGACGGATGCGGAGTTGTTCTCATCCTTCTGCAGATTCAAGACAGCGGTCGTTGCCCTTGAGGTAACATATCCTTCTGCGTCCAATGTAGTCCTAATAATCGGGTGGACTGACGTGATATTATAGCCATCGGCTAGGAGATCCTGAACGTCCGAGTCGTTCTGCGCTATCCCTACCACCGTAGCTTTGTACTCCTCGCTAACCTCAATGCACCCGGCACTTGGCGCCCCGTGTCCGCGCATCTTGCTTAGGCCCAGATTGCCTCCAGCCTGTCTGCAGCCGAAGCATCTGTTGTTTAGTGTTGTCAAATCAGTGGTTGCGCCCGCTGAGTCTTCCACTCGGGTAGACGAGAATGCCTGTGTCGCAAGGACGCCGCCCATTAGTGCCGCGCATACGACGACTGCCAACACTGCAGAAGCAGCTAACGTTTTCTTGTCCACTTTCAAAACCTCCTGCAGGAAGCTTTCGGTGAAGTCTATTAATCGATTTTTCAGGATCTTGTACAACTCTTTTTCAGATCAGTTCATAATCGATAACCCAATCCCTCCAGAGGCGCCTCCAGAAACGAACAAAAACGCCTGCATTAGAAGCACACATACAAGAGGGAGAAGAGAAGGAGCATACAACATAGCCTGTTCATTATTGAGTAATTATAGAGAGGCGACTGCAGAGATTGAAGGAAAGAATTGCGGCATACCACATTAGAAGCCTCAGGATTGCCCCTTTCTAAGCTTTTCGCGTGTATTGCCTTACAAAAGCTAAGATCAAGAGGACGGGGAAGGCACAACACGAAGGAAAGGGGAAAACCCATACTGGATGCCAGGTTCTTTATTCCATGGCTTCCCATCCCTCATTTCAATAACGGATAAACCAACCTAAATGGAAGGGGGGCTACATTCAACCTGCCTTCACGGACATCTTTGATCATTGCATACAGGTCGCACTCGTACTCTTTCTGGCACCTGTGGATCAGTTTCCTTGCCTGCTTGATTCCGTATGAAAGGACAAGTTTCAGCCCATAACCCACCCCACTGCGTTTAGTTACAAAGAACCCCTTGATGAGAACCTCCGCCCAGTCCAGGTTGTGCTCCCAACATTTGAGAAACAGCTCTCCCTGCTTCCGAGTCATCCTATCGAGCGCGAATGATTGTGACACTCCTTTCAGTCCTCCTTCGCTAACCATGAAAAGCGGCACAATCAGGCTCTTGTAATGCTTGAGCCTAGAGACCAGGTCGATGGTATGCTGGACATCCTCGTCGGTCTCGCCCGGGAGACCAATGATAATCGTGGAGACTGGAACCCAGTTGTTCTCCTTCAGTATTTGAAACGCATTCTCCACCATTTCGGGCCATTCTTCAGGTGTAAATGGCTTTGCCTTACCTGCCATCAGGTTCTTTATTAGCTTCGGACTGCCGGTTTCGAGACCTACCTGGACACCCATCCAGTCGCTCTTTTCGACCGGCGCTATGATGGTGGAGATCTCCTCTACTAAGTCAGGGGCGCTCGCTACAGAGGAGAGGGCGAAGTGGCTCACCCCTATCCCCTCAACTCCAGGAATCCGGCGGACGCTCTCGAAAAGCTCCCTCACGGCGGGTCCGTTGATCTCATACCCCTTCGCCTTGTACCTGAGGACATCCTCGGCATGGAGCAGCGGACTCCTCCCATACCTCAGGTTCAATTCAACTTCCCGGAGTATGTGTTCAATTGGTAGGCAACGGAACCGCTGGAGCGTGGGGAGGCAGAAGGAGCACCCACGACCGCAGCCACGGGCTATCTCTACGATCCCATCAACCGACCCTCCTTGGATGACTGGGATCGCTGACGCATCCACGGCTTGGCTATGAACTACCTCAGGCAATTGGGCACCGTTTAAGGCTTCGCCTACGAGGGAAGGCAAGACTCCCTCCCCCTCCCCAATGACGACGCAGTCTACGCCCAGTGCCCTCCGTACTTCAGCGCCCTCCAGCTGCCAGGCCCCTGCCCCACCAACGATGATCCGGGGCTTGTACTGGCGCACAGCGGGGTTATCTAGTATCTCCTTGAACTTGAGCTCCATGTAAGCCGATCCCCCGAAGAGCTGCTTGAAGGTGGAGGTAGCGGGCCCGATCCCTAAGGGATCGATCTCTGTTATGCATAATACTCTCGTGTTTGGCCCGA
>JASFYL010000012.1 GCA_030055575.1 Thermoproteota archaeon
CACCGTAGAGGAGTAGTACCTCCCCGAATTTGTCCCGTTCCTCCCTTATGTGCAGTATGAGCGACCTTAGCGCAGCTATACCGATACCCGTCCCGACGATCAGCAAGTCCTTCCCGTGCAGCCTCTCAACTGGGAATGGCCTCCCGAGGGGTCCCCTTATGCCTACCACATCCCCTGGCCTAAGGCAATGCGAGGCTATAGTCACGAGCCCCCGCCTAACTATCGTGAGATCGAGGTGCCTTCGGTCGCTTGGTGAGGAGGCTATGCAGAATGGCGCCTCCCCAACTCCAGGGAGAAGGAGCTGCACAAACTGACCGGGTGAGAATGTGGCTGCCCAGCCGTGTAGCCTGAGGCGGAGCGTCTTTGTCTCGAGGCTCTCATTCTTCACAGCCACCACTGTGGCTGACTTTGGTATGTAAGGGTTATCTGATGGGATCAAGCTGGCACCCTCGAGATGGTCTTCCTTATATCTATCCCAGAAGGGCAGAATGCGATGCAGTTGCCGCACCCAACGCAGCCGTGGATCCCGAACACCCTCTCAGAATAAGGGAACTTGTGCTTGATCCTCCACCTGTACCTCTCCTCCTTAGTCCTCAGGAATATGTTCCCCCCGGCAATCATGCCGTAGCACCTCCTCTGGCAGGACATCCTTTTCCTGACCCTGGCTACGTCTGAGGGATCCACCAGGCTGAATCTGTCTTCGATGTCCGAGCAGTAGCACGTGGGACAGGTTACTGTGCAGGATGCGCAGAGGGTGCACATTTCGAGGTCTTGGTTACTGGACGAGTCTATTTCGGATTCTGAGGCTGAGATGCTGAAGCATGACCTAATCCTAGGCGGCTCGCTACTGTATTCACAGCGAGAGCCGTCCAGCTTGCCCAAGATCTCCCTGCCTATCTTCGAAAGTCCTCGGAGGGCATACCCACCTACAACTCGGCGCATGGATATGTCGCAGTATTCCTCGGGAACTTTCCACGAACCAGCTGGGACGCAGAAGCATTTATCGTCCCCTTCGGCGCACTCCAGGACTGCGATGAGCGCCCCCCTTCGCCTCTTGCTGTAGTATGGGTCCGGGGGATCGCTCAACATCACCTTATCAAGGTACTTTATCGAATTTGCCATGCAAGGATGGATCGCGAAGAACGCGAATTTTCCCTCAGGCTCGGACCATTCGGCATCTATTGTCACCGGACATGGACCTTCGACCGAGGGGAACCTAACCCTCAGTCCGTTGGTCGTCACGGTCGCAGAGCTCCGGTACCTGTAAAGCTCCTCGCCGTCTGGCAGCAAAAAGTCCCTGGGCGAGTTTATGACCCTCACGTAATCCAGGTCAATTGTTGACTCGGGCGATGCCCTTACCAGCTTCGTGATGCCGCCTACCTTGGAAGGGACGATTACCCTGTATCCCATCTCACCCAGGACAAGGGGAATCCGACGCAGCTCCTCCTCTTCAATCTTGATCAAACGATCACCCAGCGCAGATATCGAGTTTTATGGGACTCAGTTGTCATTAAGCGGAACTATCTTCTGGTATATCTCCTTTTTCTTGTAGACAAGAGAGGAGATGAGACTCGATAAAGCTTATTTCCTTTGAGCAGGCGCGGCTTATTTCCTGTGCAAAGGTAGACTACCCTTCACAAAAATGGCTTACTGGAATTTTTTATATAAAATAAAAATAAACAAAATAAATGATATAGTATAAATCATCTGTCTTTCTTCGAGATCCTTCCAGCGACTAGGGCACCTGGATATGTGAGCCTCAGCGGAATGCCCCTCCTGTTGGCGGTTCCAGACTCGATGAGGCAAGCGTTCCTCAAGTTGTTTAGGCTCCACTTTACGGTCGACTCGGGCAGATTGAGATCCCTCGAAAGAGTCTTTACATACCAAGAGTACGTCCTAGGTTCTCCGCTCGCCTGCGTGAAGAGTATATACTGCAGGATCTGCTGCTGCGCTTCGGTCATCGCTCTTTCAGCAAGCTTCACCAAGGATTCTTCAAGAATTCTAGAGGGCCTCAATCCGCTGCTTGGTCGGCTTTTAACAGAAAAGGCGCACACCTTTACTCATTTTCTGCCCTCCGATTCGGACTATGCTATTTACATTACGATCTCATTATTTAACTTTGTCGGCTGGGCTGCTTCTGGCAGTCAAAAACGAATGCTGTATGTCGGACCTATAAGAAAAGAATTCCGGTTCTTGCTTTATGTCGACGAACAAAGGGGGGTTTCACGGATTATAAAGGAAAGTGGTTTGCTGAACCGCTTAACTTTATAAGTCAACACCTCACTAACACGCACTTCAAAATAAAGGATTGACCGGCAGAATTGGAACCGGTAGGTCTTGATAGAAGAGGGGAGAATGGTGTGTCGGAGAGGGGAAACACATTGGGAGCAGGATCGTCTATCAGATCCAACAGGGACTTTAAACTCCTGATGACTTCCGCAACAATCTTTGCTGCCATTGACGGGCTAGTATACACCGTGCTGCAGCTGTACCTGAAATCTCTCGGTTTCACAGGGGCTAGCATAGGTAGGTTTATCCTCATCCAAGGTATGTCCAGCGCCCTGATGATTCTGCCCTTCGGGATTATCTCCGATATGATGGACCGTAGGAAACTCGTTGCGCTTGGCGTCGCCTCGAGCTCAACAGCCGTGCTTGTGGTGGTCATAACCCAAGAGGAGCCTGTGGTGATGGTGGCAGCACCGCTCTTCGGCATCGGCAACGCGATCTTCTCCCCATCGCTGAGCGCGCTAGTCTCTGAGAGGGTTGGTGATAGCGAGCTAGAAACGGCTTATGCGCTTCATGCAGTCCTCGTCCAGGCAGCCTATGGTTCAAGCGCAATGATCGGGTGGGCTCCAGAGATCCTCGCGGGTGTTGGCTATTCGCTCCAGGATGCCTACAGGCTCAGCATCGCCTGGTTGGCTCCTTTCGGATTAGCAGCAGTATTGCCCGCGATGCTCGTCAGGAAGTCCGAGTCGAGGTCCAAAAGGGACTTCAGGATAAGCAGGAACCCCGTCGTCATGAGGGTCACGGTCACGCAATTGCTCATCGGCTTCGGGGCTGGTCTATCCGTGCCGATGCTCTCGTACTACCTAAGCGTCAAGTTCGGAGTTGAGTCAGGACCCATCGGCTCGATAAACTCGATCGTCAGCTTCATCGCCATACCTTTTTATTTCCTTGTGCCCTCGATCTCCCACCGGTTGGGCTCCCTGAAGGCGATTGTGCTCCCGCAGGTCGCCTCGATACCGCTAATGGCACTGCTCCCGTTCGCCCCTGGCTTCGAGATTGCATCGATACTTTTCATATCCAGGCAGATACTCATGAACATGTCTTCCCCCCTCCTCACTGCCTTCCTAATGAGGCACGCGAGCCCGGGAGAGAGGGCTACAGCTTCTGCCCTTACTTCGATCGCCTGGCGAATACCCAATTCGGCATCCGCGCAGATTGGAGGGTACTTGTTCGACGTCGATCTGGACGCTCCGCTCTTCGCGACTTCTGCGATATATGCCGTTTATATCTCAGTCTTCTATGCCCTGTTCCGGGAGATGGAGCGATAAGGGAGATAGCCCTTAGGGATCCTCCCTGCTGGCTTGCTTGCTTATTCTCCTACCAGACTATTCCATCCTTCTTGCCTTTAGGGTGATCCTTGCAGTCATTATCCGCTCCGTGCTGAAGATCCTGGCGGCTATGTACAGCATCCCGAGCGTGAACAGTGCCATGTAGGCGAGACCGAAGAGGCTCATCCCGTAGTCCCCTGTGAACAAGGCTTGGGATGCCAGGGCTGGGTAGGTGAACGGTATCAGGTAGAGCGCCGCCTGGAATGCGCTTGGGAGCGTGCTGATGTCTCCAATCATCAGGAATACGGCAGGTAGGAAAACCGGCAATATCGCCACCCCGATGATGGACTGCGCCCCACGGACATCCTGCGCAAGTGTGCCAAGAGTCAGCGCGATCGCGAGCGCAGAGATCAGCGCCCCGAAGATCGAGAGACCGAGTATCAGGTACCCCTCGGGAGCAGGGGCAAGCTTTGCCGCCGCCTCCCCAAGGTCCCCTGCGCCTATCCCTGCCGTCCCCAAGACCGCGCCTATGTAGTATGTGAATGCTAATACGTTGGCGACGGTAGCTAGTAATGCGACCGAGACTGAGCCAGCCAGTTTCCCGAAGAGGATGCTGAGCCTGCTCACCGGTACCGTAAGGAGCGTCTCGAGAGTCTTAGCCTCCTTCTCTATCGCTATGGACGTCGCGGCTATCTGCATTGCGAGGATGAGCACGAGCATGATCACTATTGGACCCATCATCGTCTGCATCTTGACCGTGCTCTGGAGGACGGCTGGGCTTAGCGGGAATGCCTCACCTTTGACTATTGACTCGTACTCAACCGTTATTGGATCCAAGACCTCGCCGGCGTCCCTGCCGGGCATACCTTCCGAGATCGTCCGCTTCACCAATTCGCCCTCGAATACGCTGAGGATCGAATCTATCCTTCCAGAAACAATGAACTCGACGAGCGAGAAGCTCTTGAAGTTTACGAACATTAGCATACCTGTTCTAGATCCGCTGGTCAGGTTGCCGGAGGCACCCTGAGGTATGTATATCAGCACGTCGCCTCCGCCCAGCCCCTTTGCGCTCTCTTGGGGAGGTCCAAGAAGGGTCTTGACCTCGACGTTGTTGGCAATGAAGTACGAGAGGAGGGCTTCGGAGAATGGACCTTTATCATCGTCGACCACGTAAACTGTGAGGTTGCCTGAGGCTTTCTCGATCGTAGAGCTGGTGGCGACGTTTATCGCCGCACCCATCAGGGGAAGGAGGAGTGCAGGGAATATTATCATCCCTACCAATATCTTGGGATCCCTCAGGAGATCCTTAACTTCTTTTACTACCATCAACCTCAAGCCGCTAGGCAAACCCAACCACCTTCATGAAAGCCTCCTCCAGCGTGGCTACACCGTACTTCGCCATGAGCCCGCCAGGTGGGCCTATTTCCACGACGCGACCTTCGTTCATGAATGCCACCCTATCGCACAGGTTTTGCACCTCGAGCATGTTGTGGCTCGAAAGCAGGACCGTTATCCCGTGCCTCTCCGCATACTCCTTGATGATTCTCCTGAGGTGGAACGCATGAGTAACGTCGAGACCAGAGGTCGGCTCGTCCAGTATCGCCAGCTTGGGCTTCACCATGAGCGCCCTTGCGAGCTGCAGCCTCCGCTTCATGCCCTTGCTGTATGCCGATGATCTTTCCTTCAGCCGGTCACCGAGCCCGGAGATGCGCTCCCCTTCCTCCACCGCAGTCGCAGCGTCTTCTTCCCTCTCGTAGTAGAAGGACGCCATGAACTTCAGGTACTCTTTGCCGGAAAGGTTGGGGTAAGCCCCTGCCTCCTCGGGGAGGTAGCTGATCAGCTTCCTAACTGCTGAGGCTTCCCTCACAGCGTCCCTGCCGCAGACCACCACTTCACCGGAGGTAGGCTTAATGATGGTCGCGATCATCCTAAGCGTTGTGGTCTTACCGGCTCCGTTTGGTCCGATCAGCCCAAAGATCTCTCCCTCTCCGATCTCGAGAGAGACTCCGTCCACAGCCCTCCTCTTCGAGTACTCCTTGACCAAGTCCTTCAGAACAACCACTGGAGGCATGAGAATGATTATTTCTTTAAGTGTTTTAACCCTTCCTCTTTCTTCTGCCCCTTCACGCGGCAAAGCACTAAATAGAAGATGAGGGTGAATGCGAAGGCGGGCAATGTAGCCCCTAGCTCTGGGTATGTCCACTGGATCCAGAAGTAGGATGCAGTCCCTAGGAGCCATGATCCGATTGCAGATGGGTTTACGCCGTGCCAGTACCAGTAGGGGCCCCCCGGGTCGTACAGTCCGCCAATATCGTAGTCCCTTCTCGATATAAGGAAGTAATCAGCCAAGACGATAGCGAACATCGGGACGAAGACTGCGCCGATGATGTATAGGAAGCCCACGAATGCGTCGAGCCAAGGGAGAAATGCCATCGCAGTCCCTGCCGCGCCCGTGATCAGGCTTCCCTGCCACTCCTTTAACCTCGGGAATATGTTGATTATGGACATGTTGGCGGAGTATATGTCAAGGAACGTAGTCGTGATCGTCCCAAGCCAGACGATGCAGAGGGCGAGCGCCCCGAAGAACGGTCCGCCCGCCTCAGAGACATACAAGGTCGGGTCCGTAATCCCGAACGCCAAGGCGCAAGCGAGCCCGGTCGCGAAGAACCACGCGTTTACCAACCCTTGCCCCAAGAATGCCCCGAAGAAAGCACCTTTCGTCGACCTGCCAAAGCGCATATAGTCCGCTGCGAGGGGAGCCCATGATAGGGGTATGATGAGGGCGAGGTCGAAGGCGACGCTCGGGTGCATGCCTGCAGATGGCTTGGATGCCAGGGCGTCCCAGCCCCATCCACTGAAGACCGCGAGATTCATAGCAAGTGCGATCGCGACGAGCGCTGTGACCGAAAGCCGGGTAAACCACTTCCACCCCTCTGCCCCGAGGACAGCCAGTGCGGTGCAGGCGGCTCCCCCGATAATTATCCAGTAGGGGAACCCAGAGATCCCAAATACTGTCTCGCTGATCAGGTCGGCTGCTGATGCGTTTATGTACACCATCCAAGCGGTCCAACCTATCAATGTAAGGTAGTTCAGCAGACTCATCATATAGGATCCCCTTATGCCGAAGCTGCCCCTTATCGAGACCATCGAGGGCACGCCCTTGTCGCTACCCAAGACGCCAGCGGCTGCGAAGATTAGGCTTCCCAACGCCGAACCGAGTATTATCATTAAAAGACCGTTCACCCAACCCACCGGTGCTAGGTAGCTCCCGCTATACCAGACATTGACAACTATGGCTGAACCTGCCCATACCAATGCCATGTCCGTGAAGGAGAGTACCCTGTCTCTTTTTCTTACTGGGTAGATCGCAGACTCAGCGTAGCTCATTTCGACCGATACGTCAGGACCTAAAAAATCAATATAAATTTTATTATAACCTATTTATACGAACCCCGAGCTAAAGCCTAAGCCTCAGGCCCACGCCGCCTCGAGTAACAGTCTCCCCCATCTCCTGGGACATCCGGCTTAATGCATCGGAGCCCGTGCAATGGCATGGCACTATCTTCGCAGCGCCAAGAGCCTTCAGTCCTTCCACCGTAGACCTTATTGTGGTTTCGCTAACCTCGTTGAGATGGAATCCCCCTATCACAGCGTAGATCCTGTCGATCCCCGTGATCTTCATCGCATGCCTGACGGTGTTGATCACCCCAGAGTGCGCGCACCCAGTAACCACCACGAGCCCCTTTCCTTCGACCGAAACAATGATGCCCATGTCGTCTCTGAACCCGTCCCTCACCTTTCCGCCGTTCCGTTCTATGAGGAATTCGGTTTCTGGTCGCTCGAAAGAAGACCGTTCGACCTCGCCCGTCGTGGTGAGCCATCCTTTCACCTTCACAGGGGCACTCGAGAATGCCACTTCCACGCCTGCCGACTCGAGCAGGCTGGCTTGGTAAGGCAACCCGATCTCTACAGTCTGGCCCCGGATCCTCTTGTACCTCCTCCTGAACGCGTCCTCGTGCGTGAAGATCCTTGACGGCGTCAACCCGGCGCTTATGAGGGCAGGGAGCCCGCCTGAATGATCGTAGTGCCCGTGGCTGAGAACTACATCCTCGACTTTGTAAATTCCCAACAACTTCAGGTTATTCACGAGCGGGATCCCTGTCTGACCAGTGTCAAAAAGGACCGATTCTCCGCAGCTCTCGAGCAAAGCAGAGAAGCCATGCTCTCCCAGCATCCCACGCGCGCCAGGCAAGACCGAATTGTCTGACAGGATCCGTACCTCGACATATTCGACAGTCTCGAGCTTAGCCAAGACAATACACTGTCCAGATACATTAGTTTGCGCAAACGATAAACTTTCCGTTTTCTGCTGGCAAGGTGAGCGACGGCGGAATCCGAGCAGCTTTGAGTTTGGTTTCATTGGGAATGGATACCGTGCCTAGGCGCCATAAGGGATGTGGCTGCGACGAAAGGACCAATAATCAACCCGTCCTTATGATCCCCTCATTCTCTCTCTTTCAATACCTGCCCGATCACCAAAAACTCTGCAGCCTATCAATCATGAGTTCTCAGGCAGTTCTCGCTCAACAGCTAATTAATCGGTCTGTAAATTTGGTTACCCATCCTGCCGCAGGGTTGCGCCTGGAACCGGTACGCATGATAAGCTTTTAATGATCGTGCCGGTCACTGATCGGACTGTGCAGGTGCCCTCCATGGATTTCGGGGTCTATCTGGCAGGCGTTGCCTTGGGTCTCTCACTTGCCGCCCCGCCAGGGCCTATCAACGCCCTTATGGCAGCGCAGGCGATATCGAAATCCCGCCTCAACGGTTTCCTGACTGGACTGGGTGCAATGACTGCTGATGCCGCGTTCCTCGTCTTGACGTACTTCCTGAGCGGGCTGCTGGCACTGAACGAGTTCGCACGTGGGTCGCTCTCACTAGTCAGCTTTATCCTGATGCTCTTTCTAGCTTACCTCACTTGGAGGTCATCGAGGCAGATAGACCTTACTCCCAAGAAGAGCGTCCACATACCCTATTTGACTGGATTGACGGTGGGTCTTACGAACCCATTCCAGCTCTCTTGGTGGATGAGCGCGGGACTGTCGCTCATTTCGAGCATAGGCATAGTCATCATTTTTGGTTTCTTCACCGGTATCCTCGTCTGGATCACGACTTTCCCCTCTCTTCTGGCATGGGTAGGGAACAAGAGGCCTTGGGTCTACAGGGCAGTCATATACTTCTCAGTAGGGCTCCTCATCGTCTTTGCGCTCTGGTTCTTCTACAACGCCATGGCGCTACTGCGTTCCTTCTAAGATGTATCCTCTCTCCTCACCAGCATCCATCTCCGTCCCGCCATTAACCATCCTTTGATGCTGTGGTTTTTATGGGCTCGACCATTCCATGCCTGAGCCTACCATGGTGAGCACATGCTACCTGCTCCTGAGTAACATACCGCGGAGGCGCATCGACGGCCCTCCGGTCCAGACCGGGACTCCCTGCTCTGGCTGCCCCTTCCCGCAAGTTGCAGCCTTGAAGATCAAGTCGTTTCCTACTGCGTCGATACTCGAGAAGATTACACCGGTTGTGGCCTCTATCACAGGCGCCTTCACTGGAATAGTCAACTTACCGCGCTCTATCCTGTACGCCTCGAGCCCGACGTACCTGTTGTTCCACCTCAGGTCGTCGATGTTCCATTCCTGGAAGCTCTTAATGTAGACCCCATCACTGACACCTTCGATGAGCTCTTCCAAGTGGAAGTCTCCAGGCTCAACGAAGGTGTTCGACATCCTAACGATCGGCTCTCTGGCGTAGGAGGAGGCACGCATCGCCGCGTTGCTCCAAGTTCCTAGGTCGTGTGCAGTTTCCCTCCCATGAAGGAACTCGTTCACCCTGCCTTCCCGGAGGAGTGCCTTCTTCCTCGCAGCCACCCCCTCGTCGTCGTAGAGGTAGAAGCCGTAGGAGTTCGGGAGGGTAGGGTCGTCAGAGATGTTCACCGAGGAGCTTCCTATTTTTCTTCCCAGCATCGCTGGCTTGAGGTACGACTCGCCCGCCTGCGCCGCTTCCCTGCCCATTATCCTGTCAGCTTCCTGGGGGTGCCCGCAGGCCTCATGAGCGATTATCCCAGAGACCTCCCCTCCGACGACGAGGTCGTACTTCCCGGAGGGGATGGCTTTCCCCTCCTTGAGGATCTTCGCCATTCCTTCACTCTCCTCTCGAGCTAAATCCTCCGGACAGATGGCTCGGATCCTTTCCCAGCCTCCTGACTCCCCGATCTGCACGATCCTTTGGAGAGAGCCGCAGCCAGCCTCAAACGCTGTGAGGATGAAGTACCCTGCCACGCGGGGCACCAAGGATCTGATTTGAGTGCCCTCGCTGTTTACGTACTCCTTCTCCTCAACCGAGCCGCCCAAGACAAGCAGCCTGTTAGGAAAACTTACCCCTCCGACTCCAGTTATCGCATTATCGACCCTCTTCAGGAGCTCTGTAACATCCCCCGTCTCCACCTCGGTCGGGAGCATCTTGTGCTCCACACTCCAGTCTGCCCTATGAGCGGATTCCTCCGAGAGAGAGACTTTTTTGCTGAATCCTGAGATTGCCTTCGCCGACCTGAGCGCCTTCTCCCCAGCCGCCAGGATGCTCTCGCGGTCTGGAGCGTTAGTCGAAGAGAATCCTAAGGCCCCTCCGCAGAGTACCCTTATAGCTACCCCTCGAGCCTCGCCGTACTCGGGCGGCTCGGCAATACCATTCTTTAGCACGACTTCGAGTGCCTCAGTCCTGTGCATACGAACTTCGGCGTAATCCGCACCATCCTCGATCAACCGGTCCAGGATCCAGTTGAGTTCCATTGCTTCCAACACTCCGTCCTACAGTGGGTTATTCCTTGGGCAATATTAAGCGTTTAGAGTCAGATTGGAACCGATTAGCTCTTCTGTCGTTAAAGACTTTGCCCCGTAGATTTCCACGATGTACTTGATTCCTCGCTCGTTCTCCTCCGTACCGCCCCAAGATGCTACTGCATCCTTGACGATTACCACGCTGTACCCTCTGAAGTATGCATCCGCTGCAGTGTGCCTGACACAGATCGATGTGTCAATCCCGGTGAGAACGACCCCCTCCACCTTGAGCTCCCTCAGGAGCAGGTCAAGGTCAGTCTCGAAGAAGCCGCTGTAGCGCCTCTTCCTGATTACAAAATCACCCTTTTCCGGTCTCAGGTCCTCCACGACCTCCGCCCCCCATGTCCCAGCGATCGCATGTTCGCCCCACAGTTCGAGCTCCCTGTCCACGCCTGGGTAATGCGTGTCGCAGAGGTATACCACAGGTGCACCGCTCTTCCTGAAGTGTTCCACTAACCTTTTGATGTTCGGTACTACCTTCCTGGCTTCCTCGCATTTGAGGGAGCCTGAGATGAAGTCATTGAGCATATCAACTACCAGTAAAGCTTGCCTCATCTTGGCGCCTACCGAAGATCCAGTGGCACAGCCAAGCATAAAGTTTTTCCGACAGGGAATGGGTTAGACATGATAATCAGATACCCCAAAGAGGATAAATCCCCCGAGCTGGCGTATGTTGGTGAGGGATTGCTCATTGCCGTATGCGATAGAGATTATAGACGTCGAAACGAAGCACAGGCTCTGGTTCGAGCTCGTGAAGCGCCCGCTATTCACGAGGAAGGCAGATATCTACGGCTGCTGCATAAAGCTCCTTACCGACAACCGGGGGGTCTCTGATCTATGGTCCGACAACCTCTATTCTGCAAACGAGAACATGCGGTCCCACGGGCGTCTCCTCGTGGTAGACGATCCGGCGCAGCCCCCTCACGTGAAGTATGATCCTTACACCAAGACTGCGCTCGTCTTCAACATTGACTACTACGGTTGGATCAAGAGCGTGGCCCTTGCTGTGGCGGGAGAGATCCTTGAAGATTCGCACGAGATATACTCCGTCCACGGTGCAGCCTTGGACGTGAACGGGTCTGGGGTTGCTATCGTAGCAGGCAGCGGCGTAGGTAAGACCACCCACAGCTGGGGCATGCTCAGGAACCCGGGCGTCAGGCTGCTCGCTGACGACTGGTTCTTCGTGAGGGTCTACGAGAGGAGCCTCCTAGCATACGGATCTGAGAAGAACTGCTACGTCGACGCTGACCTCGGTCAGATCTGGAAGGAGTACCAGCACATGCTCGACCGGGCGGTCTTCGACAAGCGGGGAAGGGCGGTAGTGAACGCCCGGTGGGTCGTCGGGAATGATGGGGTCATACCTATGACGGTGATGAAGAAGGTTGTCATCCTGAAGAGGGATCAATCGGACTCCACAGTTCTTAGGGAGCTCGAGCCTGAGGAAGCGTTCGAGATATTGCTGAAGAACAACTTCTACAACCCGCACCAGCTCGTAAACGACGTGAGGAAGACGGCTCTCCGGAGCAACTTCTTCAGGAACCTGCTCAAAAGGTCGAGGGTGTTCCTCGCTAACACAGCGCACCCGGCGGCCGAGGTTCAAGGCGAGATATTCCATGCGGTGACCTCTTGAGGCTGCGCCGGAGCGGAGAACTGTTAAATACCAGGAGCCATTATCCGAGGCTTATGCAAGAGAGAAATCTCCTCTACGTGCTGCTTGACGGCCTTGGCGACCGCCCCGTCGCCGCCCTCGACTGGAAGACCCCCCTGGAGGCAGCCCACAGACCGCACATGAACGGGCTTGCTAGGAGGGGCCGATCCGGGGTAGTCTATACCGTCGGTAGGGGGATCGCACCAGAATCCGATGTGGCAGTGATCAGTATGCTGGGTTACGACCCCCACAAGACATACACTGGAAGGGGACCGATAGAGGCAGTCGGTTCCGGGATGTCGATGGAGAACGGGGATCTAGCTGTGAGGTGCAATTTCGCGACCTTTGGGAGGGATTTTACCATCCTCGACAGGCGGTGCGGGAGATCGCTCACTACCGAAGAGGCTAAGGTGCTGGCTGAGGCAGTTAACCGGGAGGTCAGGCTCGAGTCGCACCCCGCGGAATTCGAGTTTAGGAGCACCGTGGGTCACAGGGGGGTCCTGCTCATCCGATCTAGACAAGGGAAACTCTCCGGGAACATCTCGAACACCGACCCGGCTTACCTGAAGAAGGGTGGTCTGGGGATCGCGCTCGAGAAGT
The DNA here is from genome assembly GCA_030055575.1 of Thermoproteota archaeon. Lineage (GTDB taxonomy): Archaea > Thermoproteota > Methanomethylicia > Methanomethylicales > Methanomethylicaceae > Methanosuratincola. Next base: position 12,696 of record JASFYL010000012.1, read on the forward strand.
TCGAAAACAAGGTTCAGCAGGTCGTGCCGCTGGACGCAACCGAGGAGGCGAGGCGGGCAGCCGATCTCATGAACGAGTTCACTGCAAAGAGCTACGAAGTCCTAGACAGGAATCCATTGAACAGGGAGAGGTTGTCACAAGGGAAACCGCCCGCCAATGGGATTCTAGGGAGGGACGCCGGCTCCTCCTTGCCTGCCTTCAAGCCCGTTAGGGAGCTGTACGGTATTGGGTTTGCTGCAATGGTGGAGATGCCTGTTGAGCGGGGGATAGCCCTCCTTAGTGGGATGGACTCCGTCAAGCTGCCTGAGCCGACCGGAGACATCTCCGTTGATTATGCGAAGCGTGCGGAGCTTACGAATGAGCTTTTGGGCCGCTACGAGGGCGTGTACATACACATCAAGGGTCCGGACGAGCCGGCTCACGACGGTAACTGCAGGGCTAAGAAGGAGTCGATAGAGCTTATAGACGAGCACTTCTTCGGGAACCTGGAGTTAGACCTAGACAGGGATGTGGTGGTCGTCACCGCGGATCACTCAACACCTTGTGTGCTTAGGGCTCACTCTGACGACCCGGTGCCCCTAATCGTATCTGGAGGTGGGGTGGTGCCGGACGGTACTGGCGAGTTCGGGGAGTCTGCCTGCAGGAAGGGTAGCCTAGGCGAGATCAACGGATCGGAGCTCCTAAGACTTGTCATCTCCATGACCATGATTGCTCGGAAAGGCATCTAGAGTTCATGGGATACGAATGGTCAAGGGAGATGTGGATCAGCCAACTTTAACTGGATCCCGCGTCGCTCCTTCTTTTTTCTTTTTGGACGTTCTCACTGCTGAACGTTGATCGAACTCCGCCCCTCACACTCTTTTTATACTTCATGCGGTTGTTGTATAGTAATCTTAATCAACCGGAGATAAACCGCCTTGTCAATCGGGCCTGTATTAGCGCTCTCGGTATCAGCAGCAGTGGTGATGCTGGGCTTCGGGATCGTGATGCCGTTCCTTCCTGTCTACGCCCAGCTCCTAGGGGCTGGCAGCGCGCTCGACATCGGGATACTCTCCTCCGCCTTCCTGATCACAAGGACGTTCTTGGCGACCCCGGCTGGATCCTTCTCAGACAGGCTGGGCAGAAGGCGCGTGATCATGGCGGGGCTCGCGCTCTATGCTTTGACATCAGTCCTATTCGCCTCTGCTTCGTCTTGGGTGGAGCTGATCGCTTACAGGGCGATGCAGGGCATCGCCTCAGCGATGGTATGGCCTGCAGCTACCGCGCTCGTGGCGGACATCACCGCGCCGGATAAGAGGGGCACGGCTATGGGGATATTCAACTCCGTCTCGATGAGCGGCTGGATGATCGGCCCCGCACTCGGCGGCGCGATACAGTGGTACTCGAGGAACGCAGCTGGGATGGACCTGCTCGAGAGCTTCAAGGTGCCGTTCTACGCCTCCGCATTGCTCTCTGTTGTTTCCATGTTCCTCGTCTTATCTTTCGTCAAGGTCAAGGTCTCTGCAGCTACAAAGAAGCGGCTTTTCGAGGTTCCGTTGAAAGAGGTTGACCCAAAGTTCAGGAGGACCGTCTACGTACTCCTCCTTCTCCTCCTGTCTTATGGATTTGCGACCTCGTTCGTAGAGCCAATGCTCGTCTATTTCGTCCAACATGAGTACGGCCTGAGCGAAGACCTGGTCGTCTCGAACATGGCGGTCATCTTCACAATCTCTGGCGTCGTCATGCTCTGCACTCAGCTCATTGGAGGGAGAATCGCGGACAATTTTAGCAAGAAGAAGACGATACTTTACACGTCAGTCTTCGCTCAGGCTCTCACGATGCTGATGCCATTCTCCAGGGGCGTCAATGAGATCGGATACGTTATGGTAGCAAGGTCAGCATTTTACGGCATGGGATCCCCAGCCTACACCGCGTTCCAGCAGAACCTGCTCCCGACAAAGGTGAGGGGGGCTCTGACCGGGCTCTTCGATACTGCTTTCGGGGTCGGTGCCTTCGCTGGCCCTCTGGTGGGCTTTCTCCTTTACGACATGGTCTCGCACAGCTCGCCCTTCTTGGCAAGCGGGATGCTTGGAGTGTTCACGCTCGTGGCGATCGTGATCTTCACATACGAGCCGAAGGAGGAAGAGGTGCCGCTCTAACTTCAGAAGGAAGGGAGTGCGGATATGTATAACGCTTATTAATGCCATGGGCGAAGAATTTTGACGGTGGCGGCCGTGCCTAAGATAAACTGCAAAAAAGTAACATGGGATGAGGTCGAGAAGTGGAGCCAAGCGGTCTCGGACAAGATTTACGCCTCAGGCTGGATGCCTGATGTGGTCGTAGCGATTTCGAGGGGCGGATATGTCCCCGCGAGACTTGTCTGCGACAGGCTGGTCGTGGGGGAGCTGGTCTCGCTGCAGATCTCGCACTGGCCTTCTGCTGCCCAGATGGCCAAGGAAGCGGGGGTCAGGACACCGCTAAACTGCAACCTGAGCGGGAAGAAGGCGCTGATAGTCGATGACATCGCCGACACTGGAGATTCGCTCATCATCGCGAAGGACCACGTCTGGACTAACTGCAGGCCGGACGCCATAAAGATAGCGTCGCTCCAGTGGATCTCTGGGAGCAGCAAGATACGCCCTGACTACTACGCTGAGGAGGTCAAGGGATGGGTTTGGTACCAGTACCCGTGGAGCAGGCTTGAGGACGTCATCGGATTCGTCAGGAAGGTTTTGGAGGAGAGCCCCGAGGTTGAGAAGTGGTCGCTCGAGGACATTGCCGGAAAAGTTGAGGAGTGGTACGGGGTCATTTTCGATAGGTGGTTCTTCGAGAGGGCTGTCGAAAGCTTGAGATCGAAGGGGCTTTTGGTCATGGATGAAGGTTCCTATTTTATGAGAAGAGTGAATAATCGATGGGGTGTGTAAATGTCCTCCAAATGCAGCGCCGAAATAGGTGTGATTGGTGGGAGCGGGTTCTACGACCCAGGCATGTTCGAGCCGGTTTCCGAGGTGAAGATACACACGCCTTTCGGCCCACCCTCGGACATCATCTCTGTGGTCGATATCAAGGGGGTGCGGGCGGCATTCCTGCCGAGGCATGGTAGGAAGCACTCGATACCCCCCCACATGATCAACTACCACGCTAACATATGGGCCCTCCGGGACCTGGGTGTGAGGCGGATACTGGCTCCGTCCGCTGTCGGGAGCCTTAGGGAGGAGGTAAAGCCTGGCGACCTAGTTATACCGGACCAGTTCATCGACTTCACAAAGAACAGGAGGTACTCCTTTTACGACGGCGCCGTAGTGGGTCACTTCTCCATGGCCGACCCCTTCTGCCCGGACATGAACAGAAGGGTAGTCGAATGCGCGCGCCGGCTAGGCTTCTCGGTGCATTCCCCTGCATGCTACGTCTGCATCGAGGGTCCCAGGTTCTCGACCAGGGCGGAATCCAAGATGTTCCGATCGTGGGGGGCGGACATCATTGGGATGACGCTGATCCCGGAAGTCGTCCTTGCGAGGGAGGCTGGGATATGCTACACCACGGTCGCTACCGTGACCGACTATGACGTTTGGGCAGACAAGCCGGTGACCGCCCAAGAGGTTGTCGAGACGCTCAAGTCTAACGTGGAGAAGGCAAAGAAGGTGCTATACGGGGTTGTGCCCGGTCTTGCAGAAAGGAGAGAATGCGCATGCGAGCGCTCCTCGGAGAGCGCACTTGTGTGAGCTGAGAGGGGACCAGTAAAGACCTCCCAACACCTTTCTTAGCAGGAGGTGCGGTAAGATGGTTAAATTAATGATCTTTGTATTTTTCCTAGCGGCGTTACAGAAAAGTTGGAAGATATGGTTTGTTTGATGAAGAGAAGATCCGGTCAATTGGATCCGGATCCCGGACGCCAGGTTGAGGTAGATCTAGCACGATCGAATAATTAATTATAAAAAATTGCTTCTGTCACAAGTTGATTTCTTCTGCGATCTCCTGCAGGCTAGTCAGCGCGATCTCCAGGAAGTCCTCCACAGAGAGACCAATCTCCTCGCACACCCTGATCCGCTCTCGGTCTGCGCCCCTAGCAAAATCCTTACTCCTGAACTTTTTTACAAGGGACTCTTTCTTGACCTCGCTCAGCTTCTTGCTCGGAGTCACGAGCGCCGCAGCCACCAGAAGCCCTGATACCGCGTCGCTTGCTACGAGCGCCCTCTTCATCGCTGTGTCCACAAGCACCCCTGTATTCTCGTGGTTGTGGGCTAGGATCGCCTCTATCACCTCTTCGGAGACCTTGCCGCTCAAGATACTTGCGGCGATCTTGGCGTGATCCTCCATCCTGCCGCAGACCTCAAAATCAATGTCATGGAGTATCCCAGTCACCTCCCACTTCTCTTCGTCCTCACCGAGCCTCCTTGCCAATCCCCTCATCACCGCACCCACGGCGAGCATGTGCTTCACGTTGTTATCTTTCTTAACGTACCCTCTGACAAGTTCGATTGCTTTCGCCCTGTCCAAACCGATCCCCGTGGAATTGATCTCTTCAATCAGCTAAAAAGTCTAACCTCGGCCCTTGGCGGAAGGGATAAAGCTGCAGCCAGTGATAAATGTGAGTGGGTAAGACTTATGTTTTGTCCGAAGTGCGGAACCGCGAACCCAGAAGAATCAAACTTCTGCATGAAATGCGGGACCAGGCTTAGGAGTGGAGTCACAGAAGAATTCAATGTGGCTGCGAGCGAACTGATCTCGAAGATAGGGGAGCTGATAAAGGAAGGGAATGTGACTCACATAATAATAAAAAACGAGCAGGGGAAGGTTCTGCTAGAGCTTCCAGCGACGGTCTTCATCGTCGGCGCGATACTCGCCCCATGGATGGCAGCAATAGGCGCGATCGCAGCCCTTGCTACGAGGTGCCAAGTTATCGTGGAGAGATCTGCCTGACCTGTACCATGCGATGGAACGAGGAGAAGAGAGGGCGGGCTTGAGCACCTTCGCTTCCTATCTCGGGAGGTGGGGGTACCTTTAGGATTCGTTATTGAACTTCTTCAGCACTATCCTCGTGTTCGTCCCCGTCACTCCTTTAATCTTCCTGATGTTCTCCAGCACGTCGTTCATCTGGTTGACCGACTCAACGTCGAGCATGACCTCGATGTCGAAGTCGCCGCTGATCTCGAGCACCTTCTTGACGCCTTTTATCCAGAGTATCCTCCTGGCGACCGCTGTAGTGTAGACGTTGGACTCGCACTTGACGAGGACGAGTGCCTCTATCCTCTTCGGGACCTGCATCTCGAGCTTCTTGCCCGCTGCCTTCTCCGCGAGCTCGAGGAGGTCCACATCTCTGTAGCTCCTGACCTCTGGTCTCTCCTTGATCGCTGAGAGAACCTTCATGAGCTCCTCCTCTGTGAGTGCGACGCCGAGCCGCTTCAGCCGGTCTTCGAGAGCAACCTTGCCTGCGTACTTGCTGATCACTATCTCCCTCTGCCTGCCCACTATGGTAGGCGGAAAAGCCTCGTAGGTCTGTGGATCGAAGATGACCGCCGCCGCGTGGACGCCGCCCTTGTGCGAGAAGACGTTCTCCCCGACTATGGGCTGGATTGGGGAGATCGGCACCCCGCTGTGCTTCTCCACGAGGAGGGAGAGCTCAGGCAGCTTCGTCAGGTCGACTGTGTCGACGTTGTATAAGACCTTCATTGCGACGGCGAACGGCTCCATCGGAGTGATCCCTGCGCGTTCGCCGATCCCGTTTACCGTCGTGTGCACCGCAGTCGCGCCTCCCTCCACAGCCGCTATCGCACTGGCTACGGCGAAGCCCAGGTCGTTGTGGCAATGGGCGTCGAGTTCGGCGCCGCTGAGGTCCCTCGAGAGCCTAGAGAAGAGGTCCTTCATCCTGCCCGGAGGGGTTATTCCGACGGTGTCCGGGATGCTTATCCTGTCCGCCCCAGCCTCTATTGCTGCCTTGCAGATCCTGACTATGAAACCGTAGTCACCACGCGTGGCGTCCTCGGCGGTGAACCTCACCTTCAAGCCGTGGTTCCTCGCGTGCTCGATGCTCTTCACTGCGGTCTCTATCGCCTTCTCCTCAGTCATCTTCATCGACTGGAGCTTCTTCTCGGTTATCCCTAGGAATATCGCGACGCGATCCACGCCGCAGGCGATCGCTGCGTCGACATCCTGGACAAGCGCCCTGCTGTGGGCTAGGATCTCCGCACTTGGTCTCTCAGCTGCTATCCTCTTGATAGCCTCAGCGACGTCCGGGGAGACTGCCGGATGCCCTGCCTCGATCATGTCAACTCCTGCCTCGTCCAGCTTCCTCGCGATCTCGACCTTAGCATCGACGCTGAAGGAGACGCCGGGCGTCTGTTCCCCTTCCCTAAGTGTCGTGTCAAGGATTTTGACCTTCATCTGCTGCACCGGGAATAGAATTATTCGCACCGTATATAAGCTTTTTCGTATGCTCCAGTACTTATTTTTAATTAAAATCCCATGGGTAAATTCGAAAAAAATACCCAAAAAGACTAATGCCATCAGGAATAGCGATGGATCGCATTTAATACGGCTGCAGCTCATATAGACACAGCATAGGTCCGAGGTTTCCAGCCTTGTCTTCCTGGGTCGTGGGCAAAATCGAGGGAACAGCCGGGACGGAAAGGTTTTCGATGGTGGTCGAGCGGGAGGGGGTGGGGAGGAACGACTACGTGGAGGTGAGCCACGAAGGCAGGGTGCACCTACTACAGATAAAGGACGTGGAGAGGGTGGGTGGGAAGGTCGTAGCCCAGTGTGCTGTGGTGGGCTCCCCGCCGAAGACGCCATTCGTGCCGGGCTCGGAAGTTCTATTAGCTTCAGAAGGCAGCCTAAGGAGAGGTCTTGGGATCGAGACGGGGGAGGATGAGGGAATATACATCGGAAAGCTCAAGAACCTCGACTGCAAGCTCTGGCTGCCCGTCAAGAAGATGACGCGGATCTTCATAGTGGGGAAGCCAGGGTCAGGCAAGTCGTACACTACGGGAGTTATCGCGGAGGAGCTGATCAAGAAAGGCATCCCGCTCGTTGTGGTGGACGCGCACGGGGAGTACTCGAGCCTGAAGATCCCTTCCAGCTCGACCTCCAAGGAGTTCGGCGTAGAGCCCCGATCCTACTCCGAGAGCGTTATCGAGTTCGCGAACCTCGAGTTCAACCCTGGCGCCGACCTAGATCTCTCCGCTCTAGATGCATCAGAAGCCGAGGAGATAGTGGCGCAGATGCAGTGCACGATAGTGAACCTTCGAGGTCTGGGGGTCGAAGAGCAGTGCGAGATAGTCCTCAAGCTGCTGACTAAGCTTCTCGAGGCGGTCATGGCAATGAGGATCCGCCCCTTCTACCTTGCCCTTGACGAGGCCCACCTCTTTGCGGGCAGGAACAGGAAGGACGATCCGGTGGCGAGGCAGGTCACCGAAGCGGTCAAGCGCTTCGCCCAAGAGGGCAGGAAGTTCGGGGCAAACCTGATCGTGATGACCCAGCGCCCGCAGCTTCTGGACATGACCGTCAGGAGCCTCTCTGCGACCTGGATAATCCACAGGCTCACTGACCCGAACGATGTCCGGATAGCAGTTGAGAGCGGCGGTCTCGGGAAGGAGTGGGAGGCGGACATCAACTGGCTCGAACCCGGAGAGGCTGTCATCACGGGCGATGTCGTGGAACGGGTCCCGCTCCTCGTAAGGGTGAGGAGCAGGGAGACAGCGCACGGCGCCCCTGGCTTCAACCCCCTCGACTTCGTAACGCCGGAAGAGCGGGAGAAGATGAAGAGGCGGATGGCTCGCATGAAAGAGAGGCTGGGGAAGGGGCTGCCTTCAAAGCCAGGCGGACCGCCGCAGCTCCCGCCCACAATCCCCTCCCTATACCTCCCAATAGCGCTCGACGAGAAACTCCTACTTGACCAGCTGAGGGAGGACAGGTCCGTCGATGCTGCAGAGCTCCTTAGATACGACATCACGTACATGCCGGCACTCTACGTTGAGGCAGCCGTGGACTCCAAGAGGAAGGACCCCGATATGCAACTCAAGGAGAGGATAAGGCGCTTGGTGCCCGTTTCTCACACTTTCCAGTCTCCGGACTGGAGGCATGAGTCAGCGTACGGGGTCGAAGCGAAGGAGGTGCTCGACCTCCACCAGCCATCCACTGCGTGCCCAAGGGAAGGGGAGCATGCGCAGGTATCGCCCGCCCTCTTGGATCCCCGTGGGGTCGAGAATCTGAAGGGCTCCTTCAGGCTCTTCGCGGTGTCCAAGCTCACCCAGACGCTGCAGTACCACAAGGAGCTGGGCGAGGTCTCAATGCCTGGCGAGTCGACCGAGAGCTTCAGGATCAGGCTAAGAGAGAAGGTGGACGCCCTCAAGAAGAAGATGGAGGTCGATATCAGGGAAAAGTATAGAGAACGCCTCGAGGAGGCGAGGTCAAGCATCGCCGCAGCTAAGGAGGACCATGCGAGCCTCGAGAGGCTCGTTGGGTCCATAAGGGGTGAGCTCAGAGACCTAGAAAAGGAGAGGTCCAAGGCTGAGAAGGAGGGGCGCAGCACGCTCAAGGTCTCCCAGCAGATACAGACCAGGGAGGCAAGGCTCGCCCGGCTCGAACAGAGGATGGCAAAGCTGAGGGACGAGATAGGGGCGATGGCGAAGACGGAGGAGGCTCTACAGGAGTCGATAAAGAGCGACCTGGAGAGAGCGGCTGAGGGGCTCGAAGCAGCCCTGAAAGCGCCCCTCTCCATCCTCGTCTTCCAGCCAAAGGCCGAGGAGGTCGAAGTCGAGGCCTTGCAGCTGGTGTGGGTCCCGCATTTCGAGGCGCTCTACAGGCTGAGATTCCATGAGGAGGAACGGGACCTCAAGATGGAGTGGAACGGCACGAACGGCACCGGGAGGTTCGGGGAGTGCAGCGAATGCTCCGAGACCATAACCCGGTTCTCACCCCCTATGTTCTGCTACTCCTGCGGCGAGGTCTACTGCAGCGAGCACTTGACCGAGTGCTCTGCGTGCGGCAGGGCCTCCTGCTCCGAGCACAGCTGGATCTGCTCCGAATGCGGGAAGCCATTCTGCTGCGATGAGCTTTACAGGAAGTGCGAAGTCTGCGGCAGAGCCTTGTGCCCGGCTTGTGAGCTGAAATGCAAGGACTGCATAGGCGAGATCTTCGAGAAGCGCTACTGCAAGGACCACGTGAGGAGATGCGGGGTCTGCAACCAGACGTACTGCGAAGAGCACTACGGGAGGCATATGGACAACTGCAAGAAGTGCGGCATGGAGCTCTGCGTGTTGGAGCAGGCGACTTGCTCGATTTGTGGAGGGATCTTCTGCGAGGAGCATGTGGCTAAGTGCAGCGCCTGCGGAGAGGAAGCCTGCGCAGATCATTACTGGCATTGCAGCGCGTGTGGGAAGGTCTTCTGCAAGAAGGAGCTGCCCTACCTGTGCAAAGTCTGCGGGAGACCTTTCTGCAACCTGTGCACTTCAGTCTGCTCTGTCTGCGGCGAGAGGGTCTGCAAGGAACACCTGGCAAAGTGCCCAGTGTGTGGGCGGACGGTCTGTCCAGACTGCCTGATAGAGAGGAAGCGGTTTGGGATCTTCAAAAGGGCGATATGCTCCCATTGCGCGCAGGGGTAGCCGTTAAGCCCATCCTGACAGAACGGATCTCGGTTCGGTCAGCCCTCCATCGAGAACTCTTTGATGTCCACCTCGATAGCCGCTTGGCTCTCCAGGATCTTCTTCTTCACCTCGTCTACAGACCCGTTTGCATGCGACGCGTCCGCGACCACGACCCACTCAGCGAGATCCCCCTTCCTTATCGTCCTGGAGCTCGACAAGAGGAGGTCTATGTTTGCGTCCCCTAAGACCTTGGCTGCCCTCGCTAGCGCCCCGGGCCTATCCGGCATCATAAGGTGGAGCTCTATCAGCCTCGAGTCCGGTCCGGAGAAGAGTGAGAGTATAGCGCGGTTCTCCCCGCGCTCAAGCCTGACAGTCACATACGTTCCGCTCTGTAGCCCGAGCTCCTCCCTTATCTTCGAGGGAATCGTTATCCTCCCCTTCGAATCAACCCTGACTATCTCGTAGTCGTGCAAAGTCACTCCCACTGCGCCGCTTCCCAGTTTTAGGCACTTCGATTGGTTAAATATTTAAAGGGATGTTCGAATATATAGCCTACTACTATCGGTTTCGGATGTGAACAACATGGCAGAAACACCTACTACACCAACAGAAGTTAAAAAACCTGAAATGCCAAGGGATGTTATTCTGGTCGGCAAGAAGCCGGTGATGAGCTACGCTATGGCTGCCCTCATGCAGCTGAACGAGAGCGGTAGCATAACGATAAAAGCGAGGGGCAATGCCATCTCATCAGCAGTCGATGTCGCAGAGGTCGTATCGAAGCGGTTCATGAGCGGGACCACGGTTCTGAAGGAAGTGACGATCGGCACAGAGGTTCTTGGGGAGCCGCCAAGGAACGTTTCGACAATAGAGATCAAGCTGACCGTGAAGAAATAATCTACGGTTTTTTATTTATTTATATATCTACCTATCTGTCATTTGAAGCAGTTTAAGCTTTCATAACTGCTTTGATAAGCGAGTAGTAAGCCACCTAGGATAATGCTGATTACAGGCGGATCAGATCTCCTCGACTGCTTCTTCGAGCCTCTTCACAAATCTCCTGATCTTCGAGAAGAAAGGATATGCCAGCAAGACCGTCAGGGACATGATCACGGCGAATGTGATGACGTTGGCATAGACAAGCTCTAGGTAGGTGGCGAAGGCCTCCCTGATGAAGCGAGAGGCGTTGAATACTAGGAATAGGAGTAGGGACAAGGCGAGCAACGAATTGAAAACTCCCCTGATGATCCACCCGAGGTCCTTTGCCCGGTCCGGATCCCACCTCATCGACTTCAGGAGCCCTTCGATATCCTTGAAGGCGCTCCTCAGCACCGCCAGGGAGAGTATGCTCATCGCCGCAAGTACGAAGAGTTCGCCTGCTATTACCAGTCTAGTCTGTGGCATGAAGAGGCTCCCCTGAATGAGGAGGGAACCCACTGTGAAGATTGCGAGGAACGATACGATCTTCTTAAGGATCATCACCACAAGTTCCTTGAACTTTGATGGACCGAATACCGAGAGCAGCCTCTCCTTCATGGCTCCGGAGAGCTCCTCCAGAGCCACCTCGATCCTATACGGGACTAGCCGGTATATCGCGTCTGCAACCCTCTCGTCGGAGTCTGTGAGCTTCGAAGCCAGCAGCGTGGAGAGGATCACAGCCAATACCGTGCCGGTGAAGACTGTATCTCCTACCAGGGCGATCCGGTAGGCTTCTCTGGAGATGACCAGACTGAATTCGCTGATGGCTAACAGGAAAAGCCCGGATCTCAGCGCATCCTTCAGCCCGATTCCGGACAAAAAGTTTGCGGTAACGAATGCCAGGTACTTGGTGGAGACCAGGAGGATTGCGAAGAGGCTTGAGAGCAGTATCCCATGGATGCTTGAGAAGGGCGGCACCAAGGTGCCGATTGATACGAAGAAGATTATCGTAAAGAACCCCCTGAGAGAGTCGAAGCGGTCTAGGACCGCCTTGGGCAGGTTCAGCGTTGAGCATATCAGTCCCGCTATGAAAGCCCCTAGCGCAAAGGATGCGCCGACGTAGGAGCTCATCCACCCAAACCCGATCGCTAGACCGACGAGCGCGAGCACCGCAAGGTCGTTGTCTCCAACCTTTGAGATCAGGCTGAGGACCTTAGGCACGATCTGGACGCCTATCGCAAACATTATGAGGACCACGAAAACCACGGAGGAGACCCTGTAGAACCCCTCTTCGACCATGAGTGCACCGAAGACGGAGAGCGAAGGCAGGAGCGCCAGCCCGGTCATCTGGATGATGTCCTCGAGGACTGTAATTCCAAAGACTCTTTTGAATAGGGAACCCTCAAAGAACTTCTTCTTCTCCTCCATCAGCGAGAATGCCACCAGCGAGCTGGAGTTCGAGGCTATTATTACGATGACTATCAACATCGGGATCCCTATCCCGAAAGGTATTCCGATAAGGAACGTCAGGAACGCGATTATTATTACCTCTGCCATCACCGCGGCAAATGCCGCGGGACCATGCTTCTTCAGAAATCCAGCCTTCACCATGAGGCCGATCTGAAAGCACACGAGGGCTATCGCGATCTCGCTGAAGAAATCCACTATGGCTATCTCTTCCCCGTAGATGCCCAGCGCCGGCCCAACCAGGACTCCTGAGAGCAAGTATCCTGCGATGACGGAGACTCCAGCCTTTTTCATGGCAACTGCCATGATGGCTGCCAGGAGCACGGTTACTGTGAACGCAAGGAGCTGACTCATTGGTTTTCAATTATGATTCTGTTCCAAGTATCTAAACATTCCTTCGCGCGGCTCTTCCTTCCACAGCGATGCCTGCAGCGTTGATAAAGCTTTTCATCTCTTTACACCCCCCACCTCACACCATAGCCCCATTTCCCTTCCTGTAGATCGATTTGATTCAGCCGTAACTCTTATTGATACCCTCTCCC
>JASFYL010000013.1 GCA_030055575.1 Thermoproteota archaeon
ATGACGCTTCGGGCGTGAAGATATGCGTCAATGGGGGGGCAGTATCCTGCGGGGCTCCGAAGCCTGACTGGTTTGTGAACGTGGACAAGGTGGAAAGTGTATACGGCCATACCAACGCATCAGGAAGGGGAGAGAACTGCGCAAGTTCGACTCACGGCATGCCGGATTAAGTGATATGGAAGGACTGCTCCACTGTCTACGCAGAGGGCTCGACCGGGAAGAGGGCATACAGAGGGACCGACGCGGGGGACTGCCATAAACTGCGTTGCGCCCCTCTGCTCTGGCGGGGAGACGGTAAAGCTGATAGGGGATCTTGAAGTCTGCACCCAGGTTGTCTTCTCCAAAGACGTTAACATAATAGCTACTGGCTCCACCGTGACTTGGAAGGGCTCCGTCTCTGACACGGAGGACAGGTACGTATTTACCTTTGGCTCCCGAGGAAGGAGATCAGCGTGGACTTCCTCGGGGGGAGCGTGCTCTACGGCGGTCCGAACACGGGGGTCTGCCCGTTCCGCATACACTCCAAGCACAGCAGCTTCAGGGACGTGACGGTCGACCACACGATATTCCTGCACGGCAGCACGATAGCCACCTTGTTCGAGAGCATTTACCAGAGGGGTAGACGGGGGCTGGTCAAGACTTTGGGATAAACATCAGCAGGACGAACGTGAAAATAGACAAGTTCACGGCGGTCCTCGAGTCGTACCAGGCGGGGTTCGTGATAAACAGCTACGAGGGCTTGGCTGCGAACAACATCGTGCTCGACAACATCTACGTCAAGGGGGTATTCGGCAGCTTCGTGCACTGGTACGTGCCCAAGAGCAACATCCGGCTGAAATCCGGGAAGGTGACTGTGAGCAACTTTCATGTCGAGTACACAGATGTCCCGGACTATGGGCACTTCCACGTTCCCGCTCCTCGACACTGAGAACACTTCCGGAACTTATAGCGGTGACTTCGGGAGAATAAGGATAACGAACGGCCACATAAAGGGGTGCAACCAAGCCCTTGTGGGCAAAGAGAACGGTATTGGCGTGATTAGCCTACTGTTGATGTAAGTGAGCGGGGAAGGCCCAACGGTAGACTTGATCGTTGACAACATTACAATAGAAGGGATGAAGCGGTTTCCAAAAAGGACTATGTCGTCTGTAAACTGCAAGGAAAGGCGGCTATAAACAGGCTTAAGTACATAGGCAAGTGGAAAGTCCAGATAGCAAAGGGCTCCCAGACAGCAGACATTACGCTGACAAATTCAGAAATAGACGACCTGGGATGAGGCGTATGCTTCGAGATGATAACCGGTCCAAGAAGAACTCTGCCATTCCAAGCACCGCCCGGGGATGTAAAGGTGCACCCGCGGGGCGGGATCCAGGCACGACAAGGCGGTAGCGGAGCGCGGTCATCGATCCAGGTAATGGGGTGGAGGGCTAAGGGGAATTCTAGAATTTGGAAAATGTAACATAATGATGTAAGATTGTTTCATAAAGCTTTACTTTTATGCCCCCGATCACCTCATGAGGTGACAGATGATGGAAATGGATGCAGAGAAAAAGTTTTCGAGGGAGCTCAGGAGCTTCTCCTCCCTTGCAGTCATCAACATTGCATTCAGCGGAATCGCCATGGCTCTCGGGCTCGCGGTGGCAGTCATAAGCATCCAAGAGCTCCTCTCTGGGTGGGCGGCCATCAACGCTGCCGCATCAGCGGTCGGGCTAGCCGCTTTCGCCCTGTCGATCAGGTGGCTCTTGGCAGTGACAGAACTCTTCGATGGGCTCGACGACATCAGGGACGAGTACTCAAGGGTGAAGGCGGTCAGGGACCAGCAGGCACTGGCAGGACTTATAGCTAGGCTGGCGGCGCACTACCGGTCAAACAGGCAACTGATATCGAGGGTGATCCTGCTCACCAAGGTGGCGGGCGCATGTTTCGTGGCAAACGGTGCTTTCATTCTCCTGCAGGCTGCGCTCAACACCCCGGCGAACTGGGCTGGCGCTTTGGGAGCAGTCGCGGCTTCGGCTGTCAACTTTGGCGTAGGGGCCGCGGGGCTCTCTATCCCCCACTTTTTCAGGGAGTACTCCCGGTGCTGGGAGGCTAGGCTCGAAGGGATCGCAGAGGCTGAGAAGAGCCTCTCAGCTCTGATGGAGGGAGAATAGTTGGCCCGCAGGGGGATCAAGCGGACCCAGTACGAGATTTACTGGGAGATACTGACCTACTGCGAGATCCCGAGGCTCTTCACGTCCATCATCCAGAGGTGCGACCTCAACTCCAAGAATGGGCAGGAGTACCTTGATTTTTTGGAGAGGAAAGGGTACATCGCCAGATCCAGCGAGGGAGGCAAGACGACTTACTCCACGACGCGGGCGGCAAAGGTGTTTGTGGATCTTTTCGCAAGGCTTTACTTGGAGCTTTACCAAGACAGCCCCGAATTCAAGATTTGATGGAACGGCGCATCACATCAGACATTTGGGCGAACTGGGGTCGAGGAGCTGAAGTTTCTCATCGAAAGTAAAGGTGCATTGTCATAGGCATGTGGAGGGGAGACGAGATGGCTACGCCAGCAGGTTCCTCAGCATCCATTACCCTTGCTGAAAAATGGACCCGTGACCATCAATCCACCCTCGGAAACAGCGATTAGCAATCTTTTTCCCTTTTCATTCTTTCCCCTGGCGAGCACGGCAAGCTGGAACATGCCCACAACTACACCGATCTCCATCTTCGCAGCCTCTGTATCGTCCACTTACGACCGAAAAGCATTTGAGGCTATTTTTCTACTTTTCTACTGGTAGAAAATGTCAGCTTCGATAAAGGTCGAAAAGAAGAGGAAAGAGAGGTTAGACAAGTTTCTCGCCTCCCTCCTGCTCAAAGATGGAATAAAGATAACCCGCCAGGAAGCTCTCAATTTGATGATAGACTATGCGCTTGAAAATGAAGAAGAGTTAAGAAAGAGGTTGAAAGATCTGCCGCCCCTAGAAGACGATCCTGCCTGGAAATCCCTTGAGAGCCCCCCGCACTGGGGTATTAAAGAATCGTCCAAGAAGATCGACGAAAGTCTTTATGGGTGATGTAATGGCAATCATTCTTGACACGGGCTTTTTTGTGGCACTGAGGAACGCAGACGATGAATTACATGACAGGAGCAAGCAGCTCATGAAAAGAGTGCTGAGGGCGGAGTTCGGTAGGGCGTTCACGACCGACTATATCATAGACGAGGCGATCACGACTGCGTTGGTGAGGACAAGGAGGCACGATCTTGCTCTCGACATAGGAAAGTACATCATGGACTCGCCAAGGATAAGAAAGCTGTGGACCGAAAAGGAGGTTTTCGAGTTGGCTTGGCAAAAGTTCAGGTTGTTGAAGGGGAGATCCCTGAGCTTCACGGACTGCACCACGCTCGCCCAAATGGAGAGGCTCGAAATAGATTATCTTCTGAGCTTCGACTCTGGGTTCGATGGGCTGGTCAGATTGGTGCGTTAGTGACCTCAAAGCCCACGGTTCATTGATGGTCCAACCACAGCTCCCAATGAGTAAGGAGAGAACGAAAAAAGGGGATTTCGCGCACACTTGCCCAAAAGGGCATGGAAAAATTGGAGTTCCAACGGCAGTTCTTTTAGAACGACTTGTAGCACCTGCCTATTGACCGCAGCATCGGAAGGGCCGGAGCCGTTACAATTTGTTCCCGCAACTTGAGCAGAAACGCGCGTTGGGAGAGACTGGAGAGCCACAGTTGGAGCAGAAACGCTTCACTGATACCTGATCAAACTGAGGCTGGGTGGATTGAGCTGAGGAGAATAGCTGGGTTCTCTGTGTCTGGGGCGGCGTGGGTGGTTGGGGAGAAGGCGGAGGGCGGAACGATGAAGGGACGCATGACTGTGTTTGGTGAGTCCCCATTTTAGCTGCGTTGATAGCAGCAACCCAATCTTCGTTTTTGGACCATCCGGCCCCGAAGATGAAGGAGTGAGCGCCCTTCTGCCCTATGCGGGGGTGATCCACGCGGACGTATGCCATACCTAGCTTCCTCGCAGCCTCAGAGTTCGTGATCTCGCTAAGCGGAATTGAGAAGCTCTCCTTCTCGTTCGCGAGTTCGTCTAGATTTGCAGATGAAACCTTCTTCTCTATCGAGAGGGCGGCAAGAGGGTTCACCGCCCAGGCAAGCGATCTAGCGGCACTCCCCTTAGATACAAAGACCAGCCTCTTGTTTGTGAGTATCAAGGTTCCCAAGTCTGCAAAAGCCCCTGCCTTGAACCCGACGGTTGGAGGGGAAGGGGAGTCGTAAGACTTCACTCCAGACTCCTGCTTCAGGATAGTCTCTTCTTCATACATGGATTATCAAAGGAAAGTTTGTTTCTTGACATATTTAAGCGTTCCAAAGTGAATTGATTCCAAAAGGATGCTGAGCTCATAGCACGAAAGAGAGTATACGAAGATTACGGAACCAAAACCTAAAATGACCTGAGATGATGGGATCATTCTAGTCGAATGATAAAATTGTTTAAATACATTTAAAGACGAAAGGTTTGGATGCATCTTTTGACGAAGGATCATGCCCCACCGTGCTACAATGGACATGAAACCGTAAAAGCTCCTCATGATAAAAACATTTAGGAAACTATTATATGACATATCCTTACAAAGTCTCCACCAGAGACCGGACTGGAGTGGTACCATTTGGCTCATAAGCATTTTGCGTATGAAAATTATTCCTTCAGACTAAATCATAACAAGGGGATCCAAGGGTTTTTTGTATTAATGCTTTCTATCATAATTATATCCAACGCAGTAACTCCCGCTAACGCCTATTCAGAGCTGCCAAGCGACGGCGAGATCTCCGCTGCCGCCAGCGAGTACTTCAACTACCTGAAGGGGCGAGGCTACCCCATCCAAAGCTACCAGGCGATCAAGGTCCACAAGGCAGGGGGATGGTACGGCGGGAGCAGCGAGATCGTCAACTACGTGATATTCGTGGCGTACTGGCAACAGGGATCGTACTACAACGACGGTCCTTATGCCATTCTAGTTCAGGGATCCGGGGGCGCTTGGTCTTTCCGCGAGCCCCTGCCCGGGGAGTACCACCTACTGGAAGGGTACAGCCTGGGGTGGGTCTCCAGCAACGGCGGTGGTGGCGGTGGCGGAGGAGATGACGGGTCTGACGAGTTCCCGCTGGAGGTGCTCATAGGTTTAATCGTTCTCGTGGCTGTGATAGCAGGGCTGGGGTTCTTCGGCAAAAACTTGGCTGCAGGAAAAAAAGGGAAAACCCCCAGCGCGAAGGCTGCATTTGCCAACCCCCCACCCCCGCAGGCCTCAGGTGCTGCGACTGCAACCCAAGCCCCTGCGCCTCAAGTCGATCCTGACGTCCAGAGGTGGATTGATAACAACCCGGTATACTCCGGCTATTGGATGGTCACCCCAGACGGCAGGTATGTGACCAACACGATCAACCCGCTTTACACGATACCTGTGGACTGGATAAAGGGGACATCAAGCTACCCAGATGCGGAAATCTTCTCCACGCTGGTCCCGGAAAAGGAGCACGAGACATTCGGGCATTTTGTGGGGCAGACAATGAAGATCATTGGATATCCGAACCTCCACGACTTCACAAAGAAGTCTTGGGATGCTCTTAGCGATGACCAGAAGAAGGCAAGGCTCAAAGAATTCTCCGACATGTTGGCTGAATTGCATGAAATACCAAAAATAGATGTCGATTTTGATCCGAACTCAAGATTCACAGGATACTATGATTGGAATTCTAACCCTCCAAAGATAGTGATCCGCTCAAACGGGGACGAGTGGAATAGCCCCGAATATTTGTTAGGCACGATCTCGCATGAGTTGCAACATCACATCCAAACTAACTTCCCTAACAAGCTGAAGGGCGGCACACCGCAATACATAAATGCGATGAATAAAAACTTGGCAAACTACACCCATTACGACGTTGACCCTGTACAGTACGCGGGTCAGCTGATGGAAAGGGATGCCGAGAGTATAAGGAAGCACATCTCGAGAAATGTCAGTCGGGTTGCCTACGAGAGGAAGCTAGAGATGCTCGTGGAGAGCGTTTGGGGAGAGAATGGGCTGAACATACTCAAATCCCTCAAGGCACGAGCGAGGGTGAGGATGTAGGTGGTGTAGACGTATGCAGGACAGACGCGTAGAGATCCCTTCATGGGTCCCTGAAAAGTCTAGGGAAATGATCTCGAGGATAGCATTCTCGCTCAGAGAGCTGGGGTACGACGACGGTCCAATGCTCTGGGAGGCTGCGAGACGCATGTCATTGGCACCTGCCCTTGTGGAAGACATGTTTGCGTACATCTCGGCTGGGAAGCCTAAGCTTGGGGATGTACCACAGGATCCGCCCATGCTCACCAGGCGGCTCCCAGGGAACTACACGGTAGCTTCCCTCATCAGAGATCTTGGCCTCAAGCCCGCCGGTGCTTTCCTGCTGGCGACCGAACTGATCAACAACCCTCAGAGAGCGATGGAGACCATACTTAAGATTGTCGAGGAGGGCTACTGCGAGGTGCTGCCAGACGGCAAGATTGCGATCTTGCATCCGCCGGTTTCAAGGCAGTACCCATCTTGCCCAAGCTGCGGCAGGAGGTGGACAAAGAACTACGAGACCTGCCCGACCTGTGGTTACGACAAGGAATGCAGGCTTCTCGACGCCGGTGAGATCCCGAAGGACGTGAAGGAGGCTGTAACTGCCGGAATAGCGGAGACTAAGGGAGGAAAGGAGAGGGCGGAGGCGGGCGCGGCCCAAAGGATATGCAAGACCTGCGGGACAGCACTCAAACAAGGAAGCAGGTTCTGTGAGATGTGTGGGACACCCGTACCCACCGAGAAGCAGCCACAGGAGACGATTAACAAGCAGCCCATATTCTGTGAGAAGTGCGGTGCCAAGATAAAGGAAGGGGCGAGGTTCTGCGAGTCGTGCGGGGCGCCAGTCTCGGGCAGGAATGCAAATGCTATGTAATTGGACTGGAAGCATTAACAGATGCCTGTCGCCAATACATCAGCAAATTGCCGCTTGGTCACCCGCCTCATTTTTACGAAGCCGCAAATGGCAGGCTGTAAGAGCCGATAGAACTACTGACCGGAGGAGAGAGTAGTAATTGGAAAGGCAGGGGGGCACCATCTCGCTCACTGAAAGCTATTTCGCCTCGATTCTGATCATAGGCGCATACCTACTTACCAGAGCGACAGCCTCTTCAAAGTTATCTGGCGTGCAAAATAGGGCTACCGGGTTGATATGTTGCTTCCTTCGCATGTAGATCACTTTCTCCCTGCTGTGCACGGTAATGCTCCTGACCTCGCCCCAGCTAACGAATCCCGCTTCCCTGGAGGAACCAACCAACAGTGCCCCAGTTGCCGTTGGCGATCTGCCCATCAGCGAAACCAAGAGGGTTGCCCTGTTGGTCTTCTTAAAAGACTTTCCTAATTCGTAGCCAACCCCTTTCTCCACTATGTAGAATTTTGCGTCAATACCGCCGCCATAAGCCAAACTGAGCGCAAATACGATCGCGAGGGACAGGGCGAATAATCCTGCAAACAGCCCAACAGCTAGGTAGGCGGCGGTCAAGAAATCCCCTGAAACTGCCAGGAATATTAGGACTACGACTATAGTTCCCGCCCCAAAAGCCATTGCTAGCTCCCTGAAAATGATTGAGTTCTTTATGAGTGGGACCTTACAGGACCATTTTAATTCCCCGTTTTCGGTTTTTTGGTCTCCGCCAGCGTGCGCCATAGCAGCCCCCCTCAGGTTCTAGTTTTTTAGATCACTCTATGACCTCTTCAATCCCCGGCTTTGTCGCGAGGAGCGGAAGTTAATGCATGGTTTGTAATCCCCGCATCATATAAGATTTTGTCGCAAGGGTTTCTGGTCTGCCGAGATCGGTGCCCAACTGTGAGCGCATTAGTGCGATCCTGATGGCAATGAAGATTATTGGGATTTTCCATGCATTATTCTTCCATTCCGTGCCCAGACACAGGTATCCTCGGATGGAGTATATGGAAGACATCGCCTTGAGCGTCTTTATGGTGGGGAGAGTCTTGTTTAGAACCATAGGATGGAGTATATGGAAGGCATTGCCTTGAGTGCATGTCCCTATACCGGGGAGCGCATTACTCGGCCCAATGGCTTATACGCTAGTCTTCCTGAGGGCAACGATGCAGCCCACGAAGAAAGCGATACCGAAGCCGGCAAGTACCAACAAGGAGAGCCATGGGAACGGATATCCTAGGGCAGCAGCTCTCAGGGATTGGCTTGCGTGTGTCAGGGGCAGTATGTACAGGGCAACCTTCGCAGGCTCTGGCAACTCGTTCAGGGAGAAGAACGTACCGCACAGGAATGTCATAGGCAATATGACCAAGTTGTTGAATGTGCTCATCCCATGGTGCGAATCAATAACCAATGCAATGAATACCCCGAAGAGCGAGAAGACAAAACAGGAGACGAAGAGAGCCAAGAGGAAGAGCGGACTGACCTCAAGCGTAGGCATAAGGAACATCCCGACCAAGAGTATAGCAATGGAACTTATTGAGCCACGTAGGGTACCAATTAGGGTCTTTCCAGCAACTATGGAATAGAGGCTGACGGGGGATATTAGAAGCTCGTCAAAACTCTTGTAAAAGAACCTATCGATCTGGAGCTTTGAGGCAGCCCCGTTGAAGCTGGTCGAGAAGGAAGTAAGTGCAACGATCCCAGGGATGACGAAAGCCAGATAGCTGACCTCGCCGATTCTGACCCCCCCTCCAAGACCGTACCCAAAGGCAACGAGGTAAAGCAAGGGCTGGACGAGGCTAGTCACGATCGCGGAGCGCCAATGGTGCCTTAGATTCCTCAGGTCGACCCAAAAGACGGAGTATATGTCTTTTATTGTGTCCAGCATCTAGCCGCCCCCTACTTTCTCTCCTGTCTGCACCACGAAAACGTCCTCAAGATTTGATTCGCGTATTATCACGGTGCCGACATCGGGTGGGAGACTCTGCACATATCGGTTCGCTTCTGCTCTATCTGCAAAGAACTGGTAATGCGTCTCCCTGTTGCCAACTATCGTCTCGACAGCTATCAGGCCCAACTTCCTACGAAGGGCGAGTGGAGTATCTAGGGCTATCAGCCGCCCTCGGTGCATTATGCCGACCCGGCGGCATAGCGCCTCCGCCTCCTCGATGTAGTGTGTGGTAAGGAAGATCGTCGTGCCGTCCGAATTAAGGCGTCGGACTAGATCCCAAAGGCGGCGGCGCCCCTGTGCGTCAAGCCCGACCGTCGGCTCGTCAAGGAACAGCACCTTGGGATTATGGATAAGGCTGCACACTATTGCTGCCCTCTTCTTCATGCCGCCGGAAAGCGCATCAACCATGCGGTCGGCGTACTCGCTGAGACCGACATAGTCAAGCAGCTCAGAAATCCTCTTCTTGCGCTCAGCCGGCTTCAGCCTGCGCAGCCTAGCATGGTACTCCATGTTCTCCCGGACTGTCAAATCCCTATCCAAGCTTATGTGTTGCTGTACGACTCCTATCACTTCCCTTACCTTGCACGCATCATGCACGACATCAAAACCATTTATGTGTACCCTTCCGTCGGTCGGCTTCGTTAGAGTGGTCATCATACGGATAGTGGTGGTCTTTCCAGCCCCGTTGGGACCGAGGAAACCGAAGATCTCCCCAGAATAAACTACCAAATCCAAGCCGTCCACAGCATTAATATTGCCATATTTTTTCGTTAGCCTTTCAGCGACGATGAATTCCTCCAAAACAATCCCTCCAAAAGGCTGCGCTGATAGAATTAACCATAGAACAGCCCACCAATAGACACGAACCCCCAGAGAAACTCAGCCCTACAGACCGTGATGTTTCCTGAGAGCCTCGGTGACTGCATCTTTAGCCGCGCGCCCGGTGAGCTCCCCCAACTTTGTGTGACCGCCTGCAAGTAAGAGCGGCTTCCCGCTCCTCGCGGAAACGACGATTACATTATCGGTACCTGTTCCAGTCGCTTGGTTCGGAGAATATGTGCTTTTGATGTTCAAGTCTTGGAGCGCAGCCGACTTCGCCTCGGTGACGGTTACTATGGACCGCGCCATGGCTCCGCAACTCAGCCTCGCGTTTGTCAGCAAGATGATGTTGATGGTACCTAAGGGTCCGACGAACTTGCCGTTCCGCTCAATGTAGGATGCTCCGTCAACTCCCGCCCTCATCGCATTCCCCTTGGCCCCAGCAGTCGCCAGGCAGCAGACCTTGAGTTCCTCGTACGAACACTCCCTAACTGCTAATTCATCCATATTAACCCCGGTACCCAAGAAGGATATGTCGCAGGGTCGTATGCCCAAGGACAAGGGCAGCCTCCTCTTGAAACGCTTGTAGTGCCTCATCGTCTCCTCTGATAGTGGGAGCGGAGTGTAGTTGTTGCCTACGTACCGAACCGTCCTATATCCGTCTATAGTCGACAGGACCCTCCGGCGTTCCCTGAACGCAACTATCAATGTGTTCAGGTCATACCCCTCGTAGTTATGATAGACTATTTTTGCCTCTACCCCTTCCAGATCAAGGTCTATTCTCCTCTCTTTCATGCCTTCTCCACCTTTCCTGACCTCTTCTCGCTCTGACCCTCGAGCATCCCCTCGGTTTCTAGGTATTGGCTCTTGAGCCGCTTCTTCATATCGTCAGACGCCTCCCAAAGACCCCTCTCAATCGCCTCGAGTAACCGCTCCACCATGTTCTGGAGGGCGTAGGGGTTCACCTCCTTCAGCCAATCCTGCATCCTCTTGTCGAAGACGTACTTCTCGGCTAGTCCCTCGTACATCCAGTCCTCAACTACCTCCACAGTGGCGTCCCACCCCAGCACAAAGTCCAGCGTCCTTGAGAGATCTCCAGCCCCCTCGTACCCGTGGCGCATCATGCTCTCGATCCACTTGGGGTTCAGCAGGCGGGATCGGAATACGTGGCAAGTCTCCTCCATGGTGCTCCTTACCTTGACCCTGCTGGGGTCGGAGCTGTCACCGCAGTAGGACCGGGGAGCCTTCCCCCTTATCGTCCTCACAGCGTTGATCATGCCTCCGTGGGCGTCGTACCAGTCGTCGCCGTCGAGTATGTCGTACTCGCGCGAGTCTTGGTTCTTCACAGTCGCGTCGATGCTGCCCAAGCGCCTCTTGAACTCCTCAGGCACCTGGCGACCGTAGGATTTCCTGCTGTACGCGTAGCTCCCCCACGAGATGTAGATGTCACTCAAGTCCTTCTGATCCCTCCAGTTCTTGGAGTCGATTGCCTCGCTGACTCCGCACCCGTATGCGCCGGGCCGGTCTCCGAAGACCCTGTAGAGGGATTCCTCCCTCGCTTCTCCGGCATCCATTCCCTGTCCCACGCGCTCGCGCATCTCGTCCTGGAAGTGCTTAAGCACATAGTTCTGCTCAGGGGATTCCTTGAGGCTGGCAACCAAGGCTACCGCGTCGTCGATGGTGTGGATTATGTTCGGGAACGTGTCCCTGAATAGGCCGCTGATCCTAACGACCACGTCTATGCGGGGGCGCTTGAGCTCCTCGATTGGTATCGCCTCGATGCCGACGACCCGCCCACTGGTCTCCTCCCAAACTGGCCTGACCCCCATGAGGTAGAGGATCTCGGCTATGTCGTCTCCCTTCGTCTTCATGGTATCGGTAGCCCAGATCACGATCCCCACGCTTTCTGGGTACCTCCCCTCCTCCTTGAGGTACCGGCTCAGCAATGCGTCCCCCAGAGCCACCCCCACCTTCCAAGAGGCTCTTGAAGGGACTGCACGAGGGTCTAGGGAGTAGAAATTCCTGCCTGTGGGCAGTATGTCAGCCATGCCCCGCGTAACGGAGCCTGACGGACCAGGGGGCACATACCCCCCCTCGAATGCGCC
Organism: Thermoproteota archaeon; assembly: GCA_030055575.1. GTDB lineage: Archaea > Thermoproteota > Methanomethylicia > Methanomethylicales > Methanomethylicaceae > Methanosuratincola. The sequence continues at coordinate 11,873 of JASFYL010000013.1, forward strand.
CAGCGCGTTCTTCAGCTCGTCGGATGTAGCCCCCAATGCAGGAACCAAGAAGCGGCTGATGTAGGAGAGGCACCTCCCCACGTTCGGGTCGATCCCTCCCAGAACCTCTTTCATGACAGAGTCTGTCTCTTTTTCGTCGAATCCCAGCTCATGGAATCTCCTGACCAGCGATAATGAGAGCCCGTGCACTTCCCTGAGGATGTCGCCGTGTGTCCTTCCATCGGCGTTGAGCTTGCCCCTGTTGGTCAGGAGTGTATCATAGTCATAGCCTTTCATCCGGGCGATCGACTCCCGCAGGGAGGGGACGGAGCCGTTGCTCAGCCTGGTCAGTGTCACGAGGAACTCGTCCAGGCGGGATCCGGTCGGCGGCTCGCCGAAGGTGTGTAGCCCATCCCGGATCTGGGCATCGGACAGTTCATGTATGTAATCGTGAAGCCTTTCCAAGAAGGCATCGAAATCAGAGAACGCGGCTTCCTCGGTGATCATGAGGTCGCGATCAAGCTTTGCCTTTACAACGGTCTCCCATATCAGCCGTCTGGAGACCTGCAGCTTACCAGGATCCGACTCCTTCACATGGTAGTACTCCTGGAGCTGGACCTCCAGCTTGGCGAGCTCCTCGTAAGTGTCAGCGTTGTGCATCACGGGGACCAAGTACTCGATTATGCAGCAGTAGCTCCGCCTCTTGGCCTGGGTGCCCTCCCCCGGGTTGGTGATTACATAGGGATAAACATTAGGCAGGTCGCCAATGGCGATGTCTGGGAAGCAGGACTCGGAGAGACCGACGGACTTGCCGGGCAGCCACTCCAGCGTCCCGTGCGTCCCGAAGTGCATTATCACATCAGCTTTGAATACATCCTGGATCCAGCGGTAGTAGGCGTAGTAGTGATGCGGCATGGAGATGTCTGGGCTGTGGTAGATGCTCGAGGGGTTCTCAAGGAATCCCCGGGGCGGCTGCAGCCCGACGAAAACATTCCCCGTGATCAGTCCCGAAACTAGCAGATCATCGCCGTGTACGAAGAGCCTCCCCGGAGGTTCGCCCCAGTCCTTAATCATCCTCTCCTGCACATCGCGCGGCAGATCGCTGAACCATTTGAGGTACTGCTCCTTAGGAATTTTTGCAACGGCCCTCTCAGCAAGCTCATCCGCGCTCAGCCAGCGGCGGTCGTTGGTCAGCCCATTTATTATGACCTCCATCAACCTCTGCCCGCTTTCTGGTACGGGTCCCAGAACATACCCAGCCTTTGAGAGCTCGACGAGGATCTTGTGGACCGAGACCGGTGCATCGATCCCGAAGGCATGACCTATCGTGTCATTTCTGGGAGGATAGTTGTGCAGTATTATCGCGACCCGCTTCTCTCTGTTAGGGATACGACGGAGCCTTGCCCACTTTATGCTCAGGCGAACCAACCTCGATATCCGCTCTGGGATTGGTTCGTACTCTACAATCATCGTTCCCGAGGCACTGTTTTTAGAGTAGCCCATCGCAGCGATCGGTACGGTTATTATGAGGCCGTCGAACTCAGGCATCGCGACGCTGGTGGGTACATCGATTAGCCCTATCCCTTGCGGACTCTCGCGCCACTCTTCATACGTGTTGCATGTAAGGATCGCCTTTATCACCGTCACCCCGAGCCTCTTCAGAACATCAATCGGGGGGGAGGTCGTCTGGGAAGTGCGCAGGGAGAAAGCCATGGTACTTATTACGACATCCACGATCGGCTTCCCGCCCTTCATGAAGTACTCTTCTACCACCTGCTCGAGCCCTTTCATGCCCAGCGTTTTGTTCTTGGTGCCTGTGAAGAAGACCGGGAGCGCGTTTGCTCCCTGCCGCTCTATCTCCTCGATAAGCCTGTCCACAAATTCAGTGTTGCCACCCTGCAACTGCGTCTGGTGGAACCAGATGCCCACCGTAGGACGATCCGGGAGCATCTTCCTTGCAGCATACTCCTCGATTGAAGGAGGCTCCGGAAAATCAGGGTGGTATATCCCTTCCCATCTAGGGCATTCAGGCGGCTTTACCTCGTATTTAGTGCCTGAGAAACGGTTCGCCAGGAATAGCAGGAGGTTTTCAAGGTTACGCTTCCCGCCGTAGTTGAGGTACTTGAAGATCAGCTTGTACTCATCTGGACCGACTGTGGAGGCGCTGTGGTACTTGGCGTTCTGCCCGAAGAAGTAAGTCGAGGCAAAAAGCGGGACTCCGGCGCTCTTGAGTTCCGAGACTAGGAGGTCGAACCCAGGGAGAGGACCCATTATGTGTACGAGTGTGACATGGGACCCTTTTGCGAACTGGATGAACTCCTCGAGCCCACCGAAGTCCCTGAAGTCCCCTCCAGTGTAGATCCGTGCTTCCACCGCGCCGCCCAGCCGCTCGTTAACCGCCTGAACGGCCGATATGAAAGGGGACGCGTCGGTGGGGATGGTAGTCACGAAGGCTATCTTGGCACTGCCCAACCATCAGGCCCCCCTCAAGCTACCTCAGGATGAGCCCTAAGCATCCCGCCATGATTCATCTCAGGAGGCAGAGGCGTGACCTGGGGCCTTCCCAAGACGGAGTTCGTGATGTAGGCATTGATGTCGTATACCGCCTTGACATTCTCCTTGGTCAGCACCTCCTCGGGGGTTCCGACCGCAAAGACGCACCCCTTCTTGAGCATGAGTATCCTGTCGGAGAATCTGCTCGCCAAGTTCAGGTCGTGCAGTGCCATGATGACTGAGCAGTGCCTAGCTTGGGCAAGATCCCTCATGATGCAGAGGATCTCAAGCTGATGCTTGATGTCCAACGAGCTGGTGGGCTCGTCGAGCAGCAGGATCTGCGGCTCCTGGACGAGCGCACGCGCAATGATGACCTTCTGTTGCTCTCCCCCGCTGAGCTCATTGAAGTGGCGCATTGCGAATCCCTGGATCCCCAAAAACTCCAAGGTCTCTGCGACTATCTCGTAATCCCTCTCGCTGAGGCTCCAATGGACGTAAGGCTTCCTTCCCATCAGGACCACATCGAAAACAGTGAAGGGGAAGGTGCTGGTTGACGTTTGGGGGACGTACCCTATGATCTTAGGCAGCTCTTTGAGGCTGAAGCTCCCTATGTCTTTGCCGTCGATCAGGACGGCGTTCTGTTGGGTTTTCAGGATGCGGTTGATGCACCTCAAGAGCGTGCTCTTTCCGGATCCGTTGGGACCCAAGATGCTCACTATCTCCCCAGATTCGACACAGAACTCTACGTCCCTCAGGATCGGGACACTCGCATAATTGAAAGATAGTTTGTTTATAGTCAGTCTCAACGCCAACTCTGCCTCCTTCTGCTAACCAAAATATATAGGAAAAACGGAACGCCGAGCATCGAGGTCACTATGCCGACCGGCAGCTCGGCAGGCTGAAGAACTAGGCGAGCCACGGTGTCTGAGCACAATAGCAGGCAGGCGCCAACTAGCGCGCTGCATGGGATGAGGAAGCGGTGGTCGCTGCCAATAATCATACGCGTGATGTGGGGGGAGATGAGGCATACGAAGCCGATTACGCCTGTGAAAGCGATGATTGTGGCGGTAGCCAAGGTCTCAAGGACCATCGTTATCGCCAGGACTCGCTTTGAGTTGACTCCCAGGCTCGCTGCAACGTCCTCACCCATGCTCAGTACGTTGATGTTCCAAGACTGGAAGACCATGAGTGCCACCGTCACCAAGACTATCGGGGAGACGACCTGGACGCTCTGCCACGTCGCAGAGTCGAGCCCGCCCATGAGCCAGAAGACCACTGCCCGCACAGCCTCGCTCTGGGGCGCCAAGTACTGGATTAGCGACAGCATCGCCGAGAAGAGGTAGCCGACCGCTACCCCGGCTAATATCACTGTCTCGATCGTCATGGCCCGTATCCGGGCGATGCAGTAGACCATCACCATTGCCAGGACGCTGAAGAGAAATGCGTTGGCGATGACCAGGTAATGTCCGTATCCTCCTATGACGCCCGCACCAAAGACGATGGCCAATGCTGCCCCAAATCCTGCTGCTGCCGAGATCCCCAAGATGTACGACGAGACTAGCGGATTCCGGAGGACGCCCTGCATCGTCGCGCCTGATGCTGCGAGACCTGCCCCGGCAATGATTGCCATAATTGCCCTGGGAAGCCGCAGGTTCCAGATGATAGTTTGGGTTATTGTTCCTACTTCGATCCCAAGAAAGGGGAAGAGCTTCGATGCGATCACTTTCACTGCATCACCGAACCTCGGAGACCCGGCACCGAGGCTGACTGAGACCACCATGGCTGAGAATATTGAAATGACAAGCAAGAATAACGCCAGAACTTTACGCTTCTTTCCCTTACCGTAGAGCCTCTTGAGCTCTACAGCCTTGCTCATAAGTCAGTGCACCTCATGGTCAGGCTGAAGCAGTCCAAATATCCAGCGCCCCTAGGTCTGAAGCGCCCGAGAAGGGTGCCCAAAGCAAGGTCTACCTCCTTAATTCAACTGCAAAAACGCAGATCCTGGAACAGATTACTGCGGACGGCTGAGACGATTGGCTCTGGTGTCAGCTCCTCGAGCGGGAGGTACTTGCCCCCCATTTCGCCGCAGATCTCCCTCACAAGACCCAAGGATATGAAATCGCGTTCGGTGTCGATGGCGATCGAACTGATCCCCTCTGAACGGATGATCCGTGCCAAGGCTTTAGCCTCCTCCACCGGGTCGCCGCCGTTAAGGGAGACATTGGCTCTGCCGTCGGATACCAGGACCAGGAGGGGGATTGCCTCCTTGTCCCTCCACATATACTTGCGGATCGTAGACAACCCGAGGTTCAGCCCATGCGCCATCGGGGTACGACCGCCCGTGGGTAGGCTCGTCAGGCATTTCTTGGCGAGATCGATACTGTTCGTGGGCGGGAGCACAAGCTCCGCGGTGTTCTTCCGGAAAGCAACCATGCCGACCCGGTCTCGCCGCTGGTATGCGTCGAGAAGCAGGGAGAAGATTGCGCCTTTCGCTGCAGACATCCTCTCCTCCACAGCCATGGATCCGCTAGCGTCGACCACGAAGATTATCAAGTTGCCTACTTTCTTTTCGCGGACCTTTTCCCTCAAGTCATTTTTTTCGATTATCAGGCCCCCCTGGATCCCGGCTTCGCACCTTCGTCGCTTTTGGAACGGAGCCGCAGCCCTGAAGGTGGCATCGAAAGCCAGATCCGTGACCTTCTCCTTCGGGATCGCGATGTCGACATACCTACCGGATCTAGAGTTGCTTATGCTCTTTGAGCGGCGCCCGCTGCTGCCGCGCTCGACCCCATCGAGGACTGAGCTGGTAAGCGCCCTCACAGGACGGGGCTGGTCAGCCTCGAACACCTGTTCCTTCCCTTCTCCGTCCTTGGACGGCGCTTCATTGTTCTGTGAGCCTTGGGGCTTCTGGCACTCGTCCCCAGCTTGCTTGGATTGGTCTCCTCGGCTATCTTGGGATTCTTTGTTCTTGTTCTGGTTCCACCTCTCAACACTCTCTTGGATCTCCTCGAGCTCCATCTTTGGCTCTTCAAAGGGTTGCTTGCGGCGGCGGTGGGGCAGTGCCAGTTCTGCCGCCTCCTTGACGTCCTCTACCGATACTTCAGTCCTACCCTTGAAGGCAGCCAGCGTGCACGCGGTCTTGTAGATGGTGATGTCTGCCCTGTGACCATCTACCTTAAAGTCAGTACAGATCTGGGTAATCAGGCCTAGGAGGGCATCGCTAAGCCTCACGTCGGGAAGGATGCTGATCGCGTCGACAATCTTTTTCCGGAGCTCATCTTCCTGTGCTCTTTGTCCCTCGATGAAAGCCCCAGGGTTTGCCTCGAAAGCCATGCGCCTCCTGACGACCTCCGCCCGAGCCTCGCGGTCGGTCAGACCCTTGACTTCGACCGAGAGGGCGAAACGGTCTAGGAATTGGGGCCGCAGCTCTCCCTCTTCTGGGTTCATCGTGCCGACCAGGACGAATTCAGCCGGATGGGTGAAAGAGATCCCCTCGCGCTCTACGAAATTGACCCCCATGGCTGCAGAGTCCAGCAGCACATCGACCAGGTGGTCGTCGAGCAGGTTGACCTCATCTATATAGAGGATGTTCCGGTTGGCAGCCGCAAGGATTCCCGGCTCGAAATGCTTCTCACCGGTCTTGATGGCCTTCTCGATGTCCAGAGTACCAATCAACCGATCCTCTGTGGTCCCAACGGGCAACTCAATCACTGAGACGGGCTTCTTGGAGGTCTTTAGGATCTCACCCCGGGTGAGCTTACTGCTACAAATACTGCACAATTCTTTCGGGCGCCTCGGGTCGCAGTTGAAAGGACAGTCGGATACCACCTCGATCTCCGGGAGCAGGTTAGCCAATGCCCGGACGGCTAACGATTTGCCGGTCCCCTTCTCCCCACGGAGGAGTACCCCCCCGATTTTTGGATTGATCACGTTCAGGATAAGCGCCAATTTCATCTTGTCTTGACCCACGATGGCGCTGAAAGGGTATGTCGTTCTGCTAAGCCTCAACTCCAGATCATCCAAGGATGGATAAACCATCCAAACATATAAATCTAACTTGGAAGTATGCAACTGAGGGGTAATCAAGATATGAGCGATGGATTTACACCAGAGCTGATTTCGAGGTGTGGCATCAACTGCCGCACGTGCGTCGGGTATTTTGGGTACAGGCTTGACGGACAGAGGCAGGCACCTTGCGGAGGATGCCTAACAAGGGAAAAATTCTGTGGGTTTGTAAAGGACTATTGCAAAAAGCATGCCGATAAGGACAAAATAAGGTACTGCTCCGAATGTGAAGACTTCCCTTGCGAGAACTTCAGGAAGATAGACGAGTACTACAGCGGGAAGTACGGGGTGAGCCTGATCGAAAATTTCAACCACATAAAGTCAAAGGGCATGGAGGACTTCCTGAGGTCTGAGAGAGCGAGGTGGAAATGCGCCGCCTGCGGCGGAGTTGTATGCGTTCACACAAAGAGATGTTATACGTGCAAACCCTGAGATAGGTTAATAGCGGCCCGCTGGTACGAAAACCACCCCAAAAAAACATCCCATAGTTATTAACAGAAAAAACGGGGAGCCAAAATCAGCCCATCATCAGGCGCGGGTCTTGCCCCAGAATCTGGGAGACTGCCCGGAGGCTCAAGGTGTCGCATAGCCTTTCCGCCAGCTGGACAGACTCTTCATCAGGGCCAGCTACTGCTCCCCTCACGAGGTAGGGTGTGAGGTCGTGGTCGTGTGCGCCTTGGTAGGTCGAGAGGACGCAGTGCAGGGCGCTCAGCCCAGCTATCAAGACAGTGTCGCAGCCTCTCTCCCGGATCATCTCCTCCAGCCGAGTTTTGTTAAAGGCATTTGCGTAGGTCTTCACGAGCACCCCGTCAGTCGGCTCAAGTGTTATACCGGTGAAGAGCTCGAATTCGCTAGTCCCCGGGACGATCGCTTGTTCTCCGTAGGAGTGGTAGGTGAAAATTATCGGTGCACCCGCCTTTCGAAAGATCGAGATTGCCTTCAGGATGCTGTCCAAGTGCTTTTCTACGGATCTCTTCAAACCTTCAGAGAGTCTCAGCCACCCGTTTTGTGCATCCACGACAAGCAGAACCGGACGCATGCTCATTCGCCTCCTCTTTTCCTCTCTTCGCCTTCGCCCTTGCCTTCGAGCAGCCCCTCTATCTCCAGATAGACCGACTGTAGGCTCTTCTGAATCTCCTCGGACGCCTCCCACATGCCTCGTTGGATTGCCTCCAGCAACCGCTCGGCCATGTTCTGGAGGGCGTAGGGGTTCACCTCCTTCAGCCAATCCTGCATCCTCTTGTCAAGGACAAACTTCCTTGCCAAGTCTTCATACATCCAGTCCTCGATCACTTCTTCGGTAGCGTCCCAGCCCAAGACGTAGTCTATCTGTCTGGACAATTCCGAGGCGCCGTGGTATCCGTGCTTCTTAAGGCTCTCAAACCATTTCGGGTTCACAAGTCGGGCTCTGAAGCAGTACCTGATCTCCTCCGCTGTGCTCCTCACCTTGACCCTTCGGGGATCCGTGCTGTCGCCATAGTAGGACCGTGGGGCTTTCCCGGTCATAACCTTGATCGCCACGTCCATGCCGGCGTGGTAAGAGTAGCAGTCGTCGGTTTGGAGGGCGTCGTATTCACGCTGGTCCCAGTTCTTGACAGTGAGGTCGACCTGGCTGAGCCTCCGCTTGAACAACTCCGGATTCTTGAGGCCAAAGTTCTCCTTGCTGTAAACATAGCACCCCCATGTCACATAGATCTCAGCCAAGTCCTTTTGCTCTTTCCAGTTTTTTGCCTCTATTGCCTCATTCACGCCTGAGCCGTAGCCCCCAGGGATGTCCCCGAAGATCCTGTAATGGGCTTCTTCCCGGGCGAGCTTCGCGTCCATCCCATTGGCGAGACTCTCTGCAATATCACTCTGCACATGCTTCCGCACGTAGTTCTTCTCGGGGGGCTCGTCCAGGCTCGCAGCCAAAGCCACCGCATCGTCGAAAAGGTGAATGAGGTTGGGGAAGTTGTCCCTGAAGAGACCGCTGATCCGGATCGTTACATCTATCCTAGGCCGCTTCAGAGCCTCGAGGGGGATGGGCTCTAGACCTACGACGCGTCCGCTCGACACCTCCCAGACGGGCCTGATGCCCATCAAGTAAAGGATCTCTGCGACATCGTTGCCATTAGTCCGCATACAGTCGGTGGCCCAAACAACCATGGCGACCGTCTCAGGGTACCTCCCTTCTTCCTTCAGGTACCGCGCCAGCAGCGCATCGCCTAATGAGACCCCTACCTCCCACGATGCTGGGGAGGGCACTGCACGGGGGTCTATGGAATAAAAGTTCCTGCCTGTGGGCAGTATGTCAGCCATCCCGCGTGTCGGGGCTCCGGACGGACCGCAGGGAACGTAATTGCCGCCGCATGCTGAAAGCGTGTGGGTCAACTCGTCTGCCGTCGCCATCAGGGCAGGGACGAGGAAACTGGAGATGTAAGTTAAGCATCTTCTGACGCCCTCATGCCTCGCGCCGAGCACCTCGTGCATCAGTGTGTCGACATAGTCCACCCTGAAACCTGCGGCGTGGAAACGCCTTATGAGCTCGAGCCCGATCCCGTTCAACTCGTTGATTACGTCCCCATTAGTCCGTCCGTCTTGTCGGAGCTTCCCCCGATTTGCCAGCAAGTCCTCATAATCGTAGCCTTTTAGTTCGGCAAGCGACTCCCTCAAGGAGGGGATGTCCCCGTTATTCAGCCGGGTCAGAGCTAACAGGAATTCCTCCAGGGATGAGCCACTCGGCGGCTCGCCAAGGATGTGGAGACCATCGCAGATCAATGTGTCGGAAAGCTCGTTCAAGTACGCGTGGAGGCGTTCCAAGAAAGCATCGAAGTCCGAAAAAGCCTTTTCCTCGCTGACATCGAGGTCGCGGTTAAGGTTTGCGCGGACCACAGTATCCCAGATGAGCTTCCGCTGTATATTGAGCTTTGCAGGGTCGGAGTTCTTTATCCTGTAGTACTCCTTCATTTGGACCTCCAATTTTGCTAGGTCCTCGTACGAGTCTGCGTTGTGCATCACGGGGATCAGGTAATCGACCAAGCAGGCGTAGCTCCGCCTCTTCGCGCCAGTCCCTTCTCCAGGATCATCGATGAGGTAGGGATAAACATTAGGCAGGTCGCCAATGGCGATGTCTGGGAAGCAGGACTCGGAGAGACCGACGGACTTTCCGGGCAGCCACTCCAGCGTCCCATGTTTCCCGAAGTGTATAACGACATCGGCTTTGAACTCATCTCGGATCCACCGGTAGTAGCCGTGATAGTGGTAAGGCATTGGGAGGTCTGGGCTGTGGTAAATCGATGCAGGGTCGGTGGTGTATCCCCGCGGGGGTTGAATTCCGATGAAGATGTTACCGTTGAGCACCCCAGGGATGAGGAGGTCGCCCTTGTGGTTGAAGAGGCTTCCGGGCGGCGGGCCCCACTTCCTTTCCATCTTCTCCCTTGCGGGTGATGGCAACTCGCCGTACCACCTCTGGTACTGAGAACAGGGGATCTTCGCGACGGCCCTCTCAGCAAGCTGATCGGCGCTCAGCCACCTCTGGTCGTTGGTCAAGCCCCTCAGCACGGTTTCCATCAATTCCTTTCCGTCTTTTGGCAAAAAGTCCAGCCTGTACCCCTTTTTATCGAAACTTTTGAGGAGGTTAACGGCAGAGGCCGCAGTGTCCATGCCTGCGGCGCTCCCGATGTTGTCGTTTCTGGGAGGGTAGTTATGGAATATCAACGCTACCTTCCTTTGTGGGTTGGGCAGGTGCCTTAGCCTCGCCCACTTAAGGCTGAGGCGCGCCAGTTTATCGAGTCGCTCCGGGATAGGTCTGTGGGCGACGTACCGTGTGCCTGTCAGAGGATCTCGCTCGGACAGTTCCTTGGCCGCCACCGGTACGGTGATTATCAGACCGTCGAACTCGGGCATCGTTACATTCCATGCCACCTCTCCGAATGTTAGACCCAACGGGCTCTCCGCCCACCTCTCGTAGGTGCTGCTCGTAACGATCGCCTTCAGGACAGGGACCCCGAGCTCCTTGAAGAGGTCATTCACTGGCTCTGAATTTTTCATGTATGCGGCCAACGAGTGGGCAGGGAAACTGATCACTGCGTCGACCAAGGGCTTGCCTTCTTTCATGAAGTAGTTCTCCACGATCCACCGCAGACCTTTGGCTGCTGGGTCGGCGACCGAGAGGAAGACTACCAAGGCGTTCCCTCCTTGCCTCTCTATTGCCTCGACCAGGCAGTCAACGAACCCGACCTCGCCGCTCTTCAATGGGTCGTGATCCAGCAAGATCCCGACGGTCGGCCTTTCCGGAGCCCAATTCGCCCTCAAGTAATCCTCAAGAGTCAGGAAGCAGCCTCCCCGTGGGTGATAGATGCCCTCCAGTGGCATCTGCTTAGGCATTGCTACAGGGGTTTCGATGCCTCCGAAACGACTTGCCAAGAATCCGAACAGGTTCTCGATGTTCTCGATCCCGCCGAAGTTCAAGTATTGGCTTATCGTCCGGTAGTCCTTCTCCTCCACAGTGGACAGCGCCAAGAGTTCAGCATCGAACTGGACGTCCGACACGTAAACGGGAACATTCCTCTCGCGCAACGCGGAGATGATGCGGTCGAACTGAGGGAGGCGTTTTGGCCCTCCCATAATGTGCATTATCGTCACACAGGACTCCTGCGCGAACTGGATGAAGTTTTGCAGACGGTCTTTGTCTGCCAAATCTTCTGGGACCCTTAAGAGGATCTCGATCTCTTGACCCGTCTTGGTTTTTTTGAAGGATCTTAAGGCTCTCGCGAACGCGTTAATCTCGCCAGACAGTAAAATAAAAGACATTTTCATTCATTACACCGCCTTATAACGATCGGACACGTCCTAGGATTGGGGAAAAAAGAGGGGGATCAAGGGTATACGTAAATGCCCTGCAGCTCATAGTCGAAGAATTGCCGGTAGAGATCCCTCAGCACATTATTGACATCGATGTCTGAGAATCTATCAGGCTGCATGCACTTGGCGAAGAAGAGCATCCCTACAGGTATGCGCATTCCCTGGAGCAGCGTGTAGCTGAAAAGGTATACGCGTCCGCTTTGGACCGCCGCCAAGTTGCTGAGGCCCTCCCGAGCTTGGAAGGCGGCGAGGTTGCTCTGGAAGAATTCCTCGTTGTAGGTCTGGGTGGGGGAATAGGTCGTCAAGAGTACGACGTCGGGATTCTGCTCCAGCACGAATTCGGCGCTTACTTTAGTATTGTCAGACGTAGAATTGACGATGTTTATCCCGCCTTTGACGAGCTGCCCAATCCTAGAGCCGGACCCGTAAGCCATGTATGGCTGGACGAATTCGAAGTAGAATTTAGGCATTTCGCTAGCGGTAAGATTCTGCAGGCGCTGGTCAACCAGGTTTACATATTGGTTCATCCAGGATATCAAGGCAGACGCTTTGGGCGTCTTGAGTATCTGTGCCATGTAGCTCATGAACTGCTGTACCCTTGTGAGGTCCGCAGGATACTCGATTATCGTGGTAATGTTAGCCTCTTCGAACCTAGTCAAGTCCTCCGAATGGATCATTATGTCCGAAATGATCAGATCAGGCTCTAGCTCCAACACCAACTCAACATTCACGTTCCATGAAGTGGTCCCAACGACGGTCACGTTCTGCATCGATGCTGGGAATGTGCTGTACGACTCCCGCCCGACTATCAGGCTCTCACCGCCCATCGCACATATGATCTCAGTGAACCCGCTGTTGAGGCACACTATCCTTTTTACAGGGGAGGAGATCGTTACATTCCTTCCGTAGTAGTCAGTGATGTTGACTGGAGTGAAAACGGTATTGTTTGATGTGTTTGAGTTGCCAGGCGGCGATGGCGTCGGGTTCGTGTAAAGGTAGACGCCATAGGCTGCAACTGAAACGATCAAGATCGTTGCTATACCGTATAAAACGAACTTGGACTGCATCAGATCACACTACCCCTTATCTTTTATCAGATCCAATACTTCTCTTCTTACGACTTCGCACAAAGCCCATCATGACCCCATAGGATGGATAATCCATCCTACATATAAAAACCTTGCCTCCTTAAAAACGCAGAGGAATCAGAACGGTAAAACGGCAAGAACTGCAAAACAAAGATGAAAACAATAAACTTACTTAATTTATTGGTAACGATACGTGGAAATGCAACAAAGGTCGCTTTCATCCTTCACGCCAAAAGAAGATCTCATTGTACCCCAACGATTCCAATGCCTGCACTGTGCC
>JASFYL010000014.1 GCA_030055575.1 Thermoproteota archaeon
TGAAGAAAATAGTCGACGAGATCGGAGGCACTATAGAGGTTGATTCAGAGTTAAACAGAGGCACGACCTTCAGGATATATGTGCCTACCCAGCGCAGAGAGGAAAAGAAGGTGCCCTAGCATCTCGCTTGCGTACCCTTTGTTGAGAGACCGTCTATATTTTCAGCCGCTTCTGAGAGCAGCGATCCGAATTATGAATGATTCTAGTGTCATCATTGTTAGTTTTTGTCCTAGTGTCGGCTGTTTTTTGGCTAGGTGGCGAGTCTGGTTATTCAAACGCTGCGCCGTCTTGAACCGTGAAACAGCAGATCAAGCGCTACCAAGGCAGCGTGACCCAATTTGCCATGGCTTTGTGTTCTTGAATTAAAGAGTATCCTCAAAAAAGATCCGCATGATGAACCTTTTTGTTTTGATAAGTCGGGTTAATTTTGTCATTCTTCTAGTCTACCAGACATATTGTCTAGCGAAACAACCTTCAAATGCGTACTCATTTTCCCCTTAGCACAAAGCTGCACATCTCGTCGCCCTTGGCGACGCACTCCGTCTCTTCAACTTCGAAGTCCCTGCCGAAGAGTTCTCTTAGGATCCCAGCTAACACCCCCCTGAACATGGTCCCGTACGGACGCCCCTTCCCCTTGGTGCCCTCGCACTCGTAGAGGCTGCGGACAGAGATCGACCCGCCTGACTCACCAATGCGCACCGACTCGACCTTGCCTGCCCCTCCCCACTGTAGCATGGGCGCGCTCACCTTCTCGAAGACGACTGCGGGGTCAGTTATCCCTATGGCTGCAGCGATCGCCAGGTGCATCCTGCCGAATCCCCTTCCTGCCTCAATACCCTCGTGGTAGAGGAACGCCTCGCCCCCGGAGCCGAACCGCTCCTTTACTCCGTTTATGAGTTGCCCGTAGCATAGCTCTGGCACGATTAGGGCCCTGCTGCCGCCGATGGTGAGCCAGTCGGAGGCGGTGTCGATGAGCAGGCCGTCCAGCGTGGGCTTTATGACCTCTAGTACCTTCACCTTCCCGGTCGCCTCGAACTCTGCTGCGAGCTGCTCAATCGAGACATCGGACTTGCTGACATCGACGAACGCCAGGACCTGGACCGTGCCGAGGACTTCGGAGGAGGAGGTTATGTGGATGGGGATTATGCCGTGCCTCGCGCTTATCCCTGAGACGACTATGGGCGCTTCCGGGTCGACCTTCTGGCTGTACAGCATGCCGCAGAGCTTCCTCCCTGGGCAGACGAGGAGCCTGCCCAGTTCAAACTCGAATACCATTGCAAAGCCTTCTTGAATTGTTATTTTAGTTCCACAGATATAACAATTACGCCAATACCACATCAGACCGTTCATCTAAAAGCACATCCTGTCCGATCAAACCGATGGACGTTAAATGGCTGGAGTGGAAAACCACGGGTTTTTAAAGGAAGGCTGAATTTGCGCTTTGGTGTAACATGATCCGGTGGAAAGCGCAAACAGTCCGTAAAGGCGTCGAGGCAAGGGGCACTATTTTTGACTACCTTTTTGCTGAATTTTTTCTTTCAAAAAAACCGAAAGTTTCCATGGCGGGCCTGAAGGGATTTGAACCCTTGGCCAATGGGTTAAGAGCCCATCGCTCTACCGTACTGAGCTACAGGCCCGTCCGAATTTTCCATTCAGGAGGAGTAATTTAAAAGTATCGCTTCTTTAGAGATCCGGTGGTGCGACCATCAATGCCAAGCCTTACACTCATCGGGATGGGGCTACACGACGAGAAGGGGATCAGCATATTGGGTCTCGAGAAGGCGAGGAGTGCTGAAGTAATATTCATGGAGCGATACACGAATGTAATGCCTGGACTCGATTTAGGTTCATTGGAAAAGATGGTGGGCAAACCTATCAGGGTAATAGGCAGAAGGGAAGTTGAGGATGGCACAGAAATACTGCGCGAGGCGCAACTCAGGGATGTAGTGTTACTTGTCGCAGGCGATCCCTTCATAGCGACTACCCATGTAGACCTGAGGCTGAGGGCGATCAAGAAGGGGATACAGGTAGGCGTAGTTAATGCTTCTTCGATCATCTCCGCGGCTCCGGGAGCGGCAGGGCTCCAAAATTACAAGTTCGGGCGTTCTGCAACAATCACATTTCCCGAGCCGCTATCGCTCGTGCCTTACGAAGTACTCAGGACTAACCTCAGCCTCGGTCTGCACACGCTCTTCTTCCTCGACTTAAGGGTTGAGGAAGAAAGGTTCATGAGTGCGGGTGAAGGGATCAGGATGCTCCTTGAGATCGAGGCGCATGAGCGGCGCGGGGTTGTGTCTGAGGAGACCCTGATGGTTGTGCTGGCTCGCCTAGGTTCAACGTCCCAAGTCGTTAGAGCAGGTCGAGCCGGAGCTCTGTTGGAGATGGACTTCGGCGGGGCGCCCCACTCGCTCATAGTCCCCGGGAAGCTTCACTTCATGGAGGCAGAGGCACTAGTGACATTAGCCGGAGCCGAGGAGGAGATAGTGAGGCGGAACCTGTGACATTAGAGGAGGAGGCAAGGAAGAGGCTCGAGAGATACATACGTGCAACAGAGGGGGTTTTCAGAACCATGGAGATCAGCCCTCCCGACGACCCCTCCTTGAGGAAGCTTATGGAGGAGAGCGTGGAGCTCTCCAGGATCTATCTGGAGGACAGCAAGCATTATTTCGGTAAAGGGGACTATATTACAGCGCTCGTGTGCATTGCCTACTCAGAAGGGATAATAGACGCCTTCAGGAACATAGGGTGGCTCAAGTATGATTGGACATTCTATGAGAAGCAGGGGTAGAAAATTTATCGTGGACTCGATTCGGAGGGGTAGAGAGGTGTCATAAATGGGCAGGCGTGTCCTTGCTGCCGGGTGCTTTGATCTGCTGCACTACGGTCACCTCCGCTACCTTGAGGAGGCGAAGAGGCTAGGCGGAGAAGGGGCGGAGCTCGTAGTGGTGGTCGCCAGGGATTCGACTATCCTGAAAAGGAAGGGACATCTCCCAGTCATGAACGAGGAGCACAGAAGGGAGCTCGTCGAGGCACTCAAGCCGGTGAACCGAGCGGTACTGGGAGGGACCAACTTCGACATAAAGAGCATCCTCGAGGCGGTCAAGCCTGACGTGATTGCACTCGGCTACGACCAAGAGGGGCTAGCCGAGATCCTGAGGAAAGAAGGATTTGAGGGGGAGATAGTACGCCTTGCAAAGTACGGCGACATCAGCTCTTCGAAGATAAGAGCGCTAATAAACCCCTCTGAATGCATCCGTAGCGGATCCGCTTGATCGGATTTCGGCTGCGGCGCGCCCCTAGCCCTGACCCAGCGGGGTCGCCTGCCGCCTAGTCATTCCAGGTGTGCGTACGGCTCATCTCGGCGGATCATTCAAGGTGCACCTTTAGCTGCACCATATCACCGTCCTTGAGGGGGAGCGCCTTCCTCAGGTTCTCTGGCGCGATGATCTCGAGGACATCCTTGCCGTAATGGGTCCGGCGTATCATGAGAACGGCACCGTCTACTTTGTCGTTAATCTTAGCTGGGAAGCACTTCACGTCCCCGTAAGTCCTCTCCGAGTTCACGAACCCCTTTATAGTTATGCCTGGCAACCCCTCGAGGTCAGACCGAGCCTTCAAATCCGCGGCTGACCTGAGCTTCAGGTTCAACGTCCCAGGGAATGGCACGAACCCGAGCTTCTCGGCGAACTGCTCCCGATATCCGCTCTTGGTTACATAGTACGCACCCTCACCGAAACCGGAGAATACATAGCCGTTGAGAAATTTTACTTTATCCACTCCCTCGAGGCCCATCTTCAGCGTGTTGTAGACTTCCTTGATCAACTCCAGCCCTTTTTCATTGATGAAGATTAGCTGACCCTCAGGAGTTAGCTCCCGGGAGATCAGACCCTTCTCGGCTAGCTCGAGAAGCCTCCTTGACGCGGTCTGCTGCGAGACCCCGATCATCTTGCCAAAGTCGGTTGTGCCGAGCAGAATCTGCCTGGTATGCCCGCCCATCTTGAATATCTGGAGCAGCGCAAACCAGAGATCTCCGTCCATCTACAGGCTACCCCCGAGGGCTCTCCTACTGTAGGAATCGGCGAGAAATAAAGGCTCTGGTAAGCGGTGACCCCTAATGCACCCCCTGACGATCTCCTCGGCCAAATTAAGAGTCATCTTGTGCCCTGCGCTCACGTAGACCTTCCCTCCCAGATGCGACGGCACCACTGCCGCGACATCTCTGCCACCGACAGTGAACCTACACCCAGTCATCTGCACCCCTTCGAACCAGAGCGGAGTTGAGGCGACCCCTATTGTTGGCACATCGAATACTACTCCAAAGTGCGCGGCCGAACCAAGCCTCCGGGGATGGAACACGCCATGACCGTTTAGGATATAGACCGATGGACTGGTGCGAAGCTTGGCGCGGAGCGCTGCCAGTAAAGGCATCTCCCTGAAGGCTAGCAAAGTGGGCATGTATGGAACTCGAACCGTGCCCTCAACACCCCTCACCTCCACCACCTCGAGATTTGGGTATGTCATCACCACAGCCGCCCCAGAGCCACGATCCCCCATGTAGGAGACATCCATGCCGCAGACAGAGGTGACCTTATCCGGAGGGGTGGAGGAGACCCTCTTTGCGAGTGACAGTTGGGCTTCCATGGCCCTAGAAGCGTCGAAAGGGCATCTCTGCCACCCCCGCAAATCGTCTGGGTCAGATAAGTTCTGACCTAACGCCTATGAAGGCAGGTCCCCTTACGTCGATCTTCCCCTGCCTGCTCGAGACGTACCTCATGCCCACTTCGGATAGCCTGAGGTTGATGTCACTCAGCAGCTTAACCATCCTCACTCGGAGGTCCATGGCACCGTCCCTCTCGATCCTCGCAGCTGCCATCTTAGCAACTGCGTCCAAGTACCTGATCCCCGTCCTCATGCCTGAGGACCTAGCAGACCTGACCAGATCAACATTCTCCATCCCCCTCTCTGGGACTCCAAGAATGTTGGCGTTATAAGCCACGACTTCGTTGAACGCCGCAGGACCGACGAGCCTGACGCCGGGGTCAGGTTCGTACACATAGACCCTGACCCGCCTACCCGAGACCATACCCTCGTATGCAATAAACTCGCAGGGGCTGGATGCATCCCTGTTCTTCTCTACAGCTTCTACGATTGCAAGCTCAACCCGCTTAGCTTCATCGGAGGAGGGCTCTTCGATGAAGTGGAGCTGTTTGACAAGGGAGGCATCAGAGAGGATCCATTCGCCGTAGAACTGCGGGTATGAGAGCTCCCTCACGTCGTTGTAACCGTGTAGCAGCATAGCAACCCTCTCGACGCCTATCCCTATGTTGAGCACAGGGTACTCTATCCCATACCTCGCAAGTGCGACAGGGCTGTATAGCCCGAAATCCATTAGTTCTACCCAGCCCATCCCCCCTACCTTTGCAAAGACCTCATGCTCCGTCCCGGGCGCATAGTACTTCGCGGTGACCTGCTTCGGTTCCACCTTTACGTCGCTGAAGCCAAGCCTTCTGATCACTTCCTCCGAGACTGCCTTGCCGTCATCGACAGAGACCTCTTCATCCATTATTATGGAGGACGCGGCGTGGTGGAACCTCAGGTGCGTGGCATCCTCCTGCTGTTCCCTCCTGGCCCGCAGTCCAACCGAGAAGAGCATGACTGGCGTCTCAAGCTTGTGCTGGACTGCGGCACAGGTTAGGAACCAGGCGCTTGTCATGTGCGACCTGAGCAGGAGCTTCGATGGGACCGGCTCCAGTGCCCTCAGCTCCGGAAAGACCTCGTTGAGGATCTTAAGCGCCAGAGTGTCCGGCACCCGGATGCCCTTCGAGATCAGCTCCACCAGATCATCCCCTTCGACCTTGCCCTTCTTGTAGTCGTGGAAGATCTCCCTCAGGCGCGACAAGGACTCCACGTCCGTGGGACCGCCGAGTTCCCTTATCTTAGCGACCTTCTCAGCGCCGATCCCAATGTCAGGGCGTGGTATCGCCGCGAGGTAGTAGCACCTGTCTAATATCGCTGGTGCCTC
Source organism: Thermoproteota archaeon (assembly GCA_030055575.1). Taxonomy (GTDB): domain Archaea; phylum Thermoproteota; class Methanomethylicia; order Methanomethylicales; family Methanomethylicaceae; genus Methanosuratincola. The sequence continues at coordinate 6,023 of JASFYL010000014.1, forward strand.
GTGCCCGTACTGCTTGTAGATGTCCGCCTCGTCAACAACCATCGGGTTCACTGCCTCGTCGAAACCTAGGTCGAGGTATATCTCCCTTAGCCGCTGCGCGGTGTCGATGAGCACATGCCTCGACCCTCTCTTACCTAGGCGGAATGCACCCTTGCCTCCAATTAGAGAGCCCGTCTCTAGCCACGCGGCCTCAAAGTCATCCTCCGCCTTTTCGAGTACCTCTTTGATCCTTATCCTCACTGGAGCCTCTCCCCCTCCCTTTCCTTGGAAGCCTTCTCTATCCCCCTCCTTATGAGGAGACCCTGGTGTGCAAGCGTCACATCCCCCCTCGTCTCCTCGACTAGCCTCCGCATCACATCGAGCTTCCTCTTCAAGTTGGGCACGACTGCCCTTGGGTAGTCCAGCCCCCGGAGTAGTGTGTATGCCTCCTCCATCAGCTCAAGGGCCCTCCATGCCTCTTCAATCTCGTCCTTCCTTATAGAGTCGAGCGCGTACCTCCTCAGCTCGCCCGCTGCATCGGCTACCCCTGTGAGGTACGGCTCAGGCGGTATCCCCAGCCCCTTGGGGTCTGGGATGTCCAAGCCCCTCACGAGTGCGAGGAGCACATTTGCTTCGGCGTACTCCTGGAAGGCTTGAGGTAGCGGCCCAGTGTAGAAGTACTCAGGCAGTTCGGCGCAGCCCCTCAGTGCGCTCTCAAGCGCACCCTTGGCAGCTCTTAGGTTCTCCTCGGCTCCCTGGAAGTCTCCCCGGTGTATGCAGAGGACTGCGCTCCCAGACCTCCTTATCATCTCCCTGGAGTGGATGATGAGCTCCTCCCTCTTTGCATCCTTGACCTTCAGTGCGTTGTCGATCTCTTCCATAATCTTCTCGAATTTCAATGCCGCCACCTGGTCTAGATGGGCTAGGACACCTTTTTAGGTTTGCCTATCCGGCTGAGGAGGACCACCCTGCTGATGGGGGACTCGTCGACGGGCTCGTAACCTGCATATTCGCCTATGCTGGAAGCGAACCGCAGCACCTCCTCGTGGCTCGGCATGCTTTCAAAACCGAGCCTTGTCACAGAGAACCCCACATGCATGTACGCCTTTACCTCGACATAGGTCGGGCTGGCGCTGGAGATAAGCCTGGCGTACCCCTCAGGGTCGACCATGTTGAGGTTCCTCACGGCGGTCACTCTGACAACGGTAGGGCAGGAGAAGGAGCTGAGCATTGAGAGGGACTCTATTAGCATCTTCCAGCTGCCAGCCCTCGTTGGTCTGCAGATTAGCCGGTAGACCTCCTCGGAGGGGGCGCTCAGCGACACGTAGAGCTGAGTCGGCTCCTTCAACTCGCCAAGCTTCCGGGGGTTAATGCCGTTCGTGACGAGGAAGGTCGTCATCCCCCTCCTCGCGAACTCGCCGATCAATTCGTCGAGCATCGAGTATTCGGTTGGTTCCCCGCTCAAGCTTATGGCAGCATGCTTCGGATCCATCGCCTCCCTGAAGCGGGCGCGGTCTACCATCGGATTGCCCTTGAACCCGCTCAGTGCCCTCCTCTGCGCCCGGATGGATTCCTCGACGATCTTTACTGGATGGTCCTCCACGACGCAGTCGTCTCCCGGGAACCCCCGTTCACTTGGGAGGATTCTCCAGCAGTAGACGCAAGCATTAGAGCACCTGCTCACAGCAGGGGTCATCTGCAGGCATCTGTGGCTCCTGATTCCGTAGAACTTGCCCTTGTAGCAGAACTCCCCGCCCAGGATCGCCTCCCTAGTCCAGTGGCAGGTCTTCACTGCGGAGTGGCTGCCCACCAGATGATAACCCTGTGCCCTCAGAACGCTGTACCGATCACCCGAACTAGAGGGGTTCGCTGCTGAGGTCATTTTGCCGGGTAGGTTGCCTCCGTTGCCCCTTCCCTTGAGATCAGAAGCACATCGATGCCGTCTCCTGAGGCGACGTCCCTCGAGATGGCAGCTCTGACCGCCTTCACAGCCAGCTCCCTCCCAGAGGACACTGACAGATCAGGGGTGTACGACGACTCAATGATCCCTATGGCGACGGCTCCTCCCGTACCCAGCGCAGCATACTTGTCCTCGATCATCGAGCCCAACGGGTCGAGCACGAAGAGCCTTGCGCCGCCCTCTTCTTTCCCCCCGACCATCGTCTCGGTGAAGACAGGGTAAGCCCTCTGTGCGTAGAGGATGTTTGCCAAGATCTTTGCAGCTGCCTTCACGCTCATGGTCTTGTGGGTCTCTAGCTCATACAAGTTGATCTCCGCAGCGAGTCTCCTCAGCACCGCCTGCGAGTCTGAGATCAGACCTGCGAATGCCACCCCCATTCGGTCGTTGATCGGAAAGACCTTCTTGCCAGACTTGGTCATTATCGAAAAGCCATAAGCAACCCTCTTCTCAGAGGCGAGAACCACGCCATCTTTGCAGACCATCCCAACTGTGGTGGCACCTGTCACCGGGTATCCGAACTGGGCTTCAGGCAACCTTTCATAACCTCCATCCAATCTCGTTGACAGGCGGATTAAATAAGCTTTTACCAATGTGCGTGTGGCATTACTCCCACTGTATGAATTGGTTGTCCAGATCGTCAAGTGTTGTGCAGTCGTTGTCGAGATCCGCAGTTTTGTGTTTGATTTGGTCTCCAGTCTGCGGGGCAACCCAATACCGAAGTACGAGATCATCTTCCACGGTACGATAACGTCTCGAGACCAGCGCCGGGCTGGTTGACGGACGGATCCTCGTCGCTCCTCGGCTGCCTGTGGGGGGTTACGGCTGCAATCCAAATAAAGGACGGATCCGTTTGATCGTCTCAAAGGTGCGCGTCATCCCTAGGCACAGGAACTCCGATCCTTTTGTACCGCCATGCCGGAAGGCAAACCAGGTATCCTTATGAGCTTATGCTCTGATGGTTATAAGGGGAAGGGCAATAGAGGCGAAAGAAAACGATCGATTCGCCAGCGGCGGTGTCTGGGATGACTACTATAAGGGACCTGCTGAACAAGCTCAAGTGGTCAGGGAGGGGGGGTTTGAGGGGATGCGAGATAACCATAGTACACCGCGGAGCCCCAGGCAACAGGCGGGTAATACGCGGGGAGGACGTCGACGACGTGGCTCCCCGTGCGCTGATCTGCATAGAGGGAGGACGGGAAGTCGTGATTCCGTACCACAGGGTGGTTTCATTGACCAAAGACGGCGAGATAATATGGAGCAGGAGGGGGCATGATTGAGGCAGCCCTTCGAGACCATGCCGACTGTCCTCACCGCTGAGGAGATCGTGGGGAAGATGATGAGGGAGGCAGAGAGGGCGGAGACCGAGGTCCCGAGAAGGCTTCCAGCACTGGTGAAGGCTAAGAGGAGGGAGGTAGTCCGAGTGAAGGCATCCGAACAGGCATCGGCAGGGTACCTAGAGGGGCTCGTCCGGTCCGTCCCTACTATCGAACGCCTCCACCCATTCTATAGGGAGATCCTCGAGCTTGCCTCGGGGGTCGCGGTGGTCAAGGCGGCGCTCGGAAGGCTTAGCAGGGCGGCGAGGATCATCCGCGAGCTAGCAAAGGAAGCAGGAAGGCAGATCAGGTACTCCAAGACTCCACAGGAGGCTGGGAGAGCCCGAAGGGCGTTCTTGGGCAGGGCAGCCTCGATAATAAGAGGGGAGAAGGACGACCTCGAGCTGATAGCTGGGATGAGGGAGAAGATGAAGGGCCTCCCGGCTGCGGACCCATCGGTGCCCACGGTGGTCCTCGCAGGGTATCCAGGGGTGGGCAAGTCCACGATACTCAGGTCGATCTCGAGGGCAAGACCAGAGGTGAGACCCTACCCGTTTACTACGAAGGAAGTGATCATAGGACACGCCCAGATGGGAGGGCTAACCGTCCAAGTAGTCGACACACCAGGACTGCTGGACCGCCCGCTAGGGGAGACGAACCAGATCGAGAAGCTCTCGATCACCGCGCTAAAGAACCTTGCAAACCTGATTGTGTTCATAGTAGACGCCTCAGAGGCTAACGGGTTCTCTCTTGAGAGTCAGCGATCCCTTTTTGACGGGATCACCAGCAACTTCCCAGGGATCCCGGTCCTGACCTTTCTGAACAAGGTCGACGCCTCGAGCGAGGAGCAGATATCAAGGGCATCCATGCTTTTCTCCCTAGCAGGGTCAATGTCAGCGGCGAAGGGCGATGGAATCGATTCTTTCATGGAGCTGGTCGCCAGGGAGCTCAGTATGGAGGGGGCGCCCAGACGAGTGGAGCCTTCCTAATGTACTGCTTGCTGGTGCTGGAAGCGTCCCTGCCGTACTTGATGCGAAAGGCAGGCTCATCCGGGTCTATGCGGCTTCCCTTCCACGGAGACAAGAGCCCCCCTTCCATCTAGCAGCTCAACCTTGAATTCGGTCCCGAGCATCTTTGTGCAGAGCCACATCATCGTCTTCGAGTGAGGGGTGAGATCCGAAACGCCCATCTCCGAGTGCCCCTCGGCGAGAGCGGCGAGCGGTATCATCATGTCTGCAAGGTGGGAGTCCAACGCCATGCCGCTCTGCAGTTCAGCAATAAGTTTCCTCGCAGCGAGGATGCCCACCTCCTCGGCCCGCCTATCCCGGGATCCCAAGGAGTCGGCGCCTACCCTTATGCCCGTAGTTGTATCAGCCCAAAGGGTAATCCCGCTGCCCGGACCGCCGAGCCGGTTCGTGCCCACATCCGTAGTAATGCGTATATCCCTGTATCCGTATTGCCTTAGCTCCCTTTCTGCAGCCGACGCCTGCCTCGAAGCCACGTGTGTCGGTAGGTTAGTGCAGTGCGAGATGCCCCGTATCCCCCCGACCTCGCCCCGGTACACAGCCCGTATCGGCATGATGCCAACGGCAGGCGAGACTGAGAGGATGATCTCCCCTCCTCCCCTCGGGTAGTGTCCCCTCCTGATTAGCTCCAGTGCCACATCCACCCCCATCTTCTGAAATGCGGGTATCGAAACATTTTTGAAGTAGTCGACCGGCGGGCTCCAAGGGACATCAGTGCCTCCCCTTAACCTGACCACGGATTTCCGGTCCCCGAATGCCAAAATTGGCACCAATTCCTGTGCGATGAGCATGGTGCTACCTGCAGTCCCGACATCGAAGGCATACTCTCCTCCGACAACTTTACCAGGCGAGAACTTTACCTCGCAGCTACCGATCTCGGCACCCTCCAACGTTGCACCAGATACGGCAGCCGCAGCCTTCAGACCTACTAAGTGCTGGGCCTGTAGGCCAGGATTCGGCCTCTTTCCCCTAATCCTCGACACCTTCACTGGGGTCCCAGTGATGCATGAGAGGAAGACAGCCCCTCGGAGGATCTGTCCGCCCCCCTCGCCATAGGAACCGTCGATCTCTATCAACCCGAACACCACAAATCCTATTTCTTTTTCCGAATATATCTGTCTGGATGGATGCGAGGGTGAGGCGGGATGTCTTCTGGTGCGAGGGGGGTGTCAGTGGTGTCTTTCAGGATCCAAGAAGGGTGGGTCGCGTTTGCGGTCGACGGGCTCGGGAGGGTGTTTGCCAACTCAATCCCCTGTCCTGAAAGGCGGGCTTCGGTCTCCTCGGTCATAAGGTCGCTCGAGCGGCGCGGCATCTCGGAGATTTCCATAGGAGATGTTCCTGACCAAAGGGGCAGGATCGAGGAGTTGCCGAGCGTACTCTCAGGAGGGGGCGGGAGGGCGGAGCTGGCATTTGACGGCTTTTCGGTCCTCCAAGCGACCATCATGAAAGCCGTGATGGGAATCCCCAGAGGGTATGTTGCGTCTTACGGCGACGTAGCCTCTGCGATCGGAAAGCCTAGCCTCGCGCGGGCGGTCGGGGCAGCGATGAGCAGGAACCCCTTCCCACTCGTGGTCCCATGTCACAGGGTGGTGAGGTCCGACATGTCGTTGGGAGGGTTCTCATACGGCGTAGATCTGAAGGAGAGGCTCCTCGAAAGGGAAGGAGTAGAGGTGACAGGCGGTAAAGTCAGGGAGAGACATCGCCTGGCTCGAGATAAGTTATCCTGTCGCTCTTTGAGATGTCCTTGATCCTCTCCACTCCGCCTATCTCGTAGATCACGTGAACCGCCTCCTCGGGCACGAGATCCTCCCACTGCCTTCCATCTAGCATTCTCTTCCTGATCTCGGTTCCGGAATACTTGAACCTGTAGAACATAGTTGGAGTCCTTACTGGGATCCCCTCCTCTGCGAAGAGCCTCTTAGCAAGAGGGTTACCGGTGTACGCAACTTCAAAACGGGGAGTCAGAGACCTCACATGCCTGACCCAGAGCGCATTATTCCAGACATCGTTTATTGGGATAATGTAAGGGCACCTATCAGCGAGTCCATTACCCTTCAGTACAGCGGATATCATCGTCATCCGCTCTCCTGCGGTGAAGGGATTCTCGAGGGTGTGGCTTGTTTGGGCGCTGCCTATCCCAATGATCAGCTCGTCCACTTCCCCAAGTATGCTCTTTATTACCTCCAAGTGCCCCTTGTGGAACGGCTGGTACCTTCCTATCAGGAGACCCCTCATGGTGCTCAGTCCAAGGATCACTCGCAATTTTGGCAATAAAAGAGTTAGCCTCGGTTCAGCACCAAGAGATACGGACCCTGTCCCCTGGAGAGAGCCCGAGCAGTTCCCTTGCACTGCCTTTGTATGCTGCGAGCTCGTAGAATCCGGCGCTGCCCAAGATAAGCCCGAGAGCCCCCTTAATGTCAGAGAACGTTCCAGCCCTTGTTACAGTGAAAGATCTTCCCTGAAGATCGACCCTTACCTTCCCTTGTAAATCCAGCTCGGATCCCTTGATGCTGAGGGTCAAGTTCCCAAACCTGTCCGCGTAGACCACTTCGCACTCCGCGTATCCATCAGAGACCCGCCTCCAGAAGGATAATCTCTCCCAGTCGACGACTTCCCGCCCAGCCTCCTCTGGGAGCACACCTGTGGCTATCCTGGCTGCAGCGGGCGCGAAGATGTCCCTCCCTTGGAAGGTTGCCGAGACTTCGGACAGCATTAATTCACGGTTAGCTATCTCGAAAGCTCCGACGACGCCGTCGTCCTCTGCGGCGGGTGAAAGGACACCGTTGTCAGGACCGACGAATATGTGCCTAGTTGTCCTTACAACCAGCGCTCTCCTTTCAGTGCCAACACCAGGATCGACCACAACTACATGGATGGTCCCCTCAGGGAAGTACTTGTAGGAGGAGAGTAGCACGAAAGCAGCAGACTTGGTGTTGAATGACTCGATGTCGTGGCAGAGGTCTATGACCTCTACCCCTGGAGCAATACTCTTTATCACCCCTTTCATTATGCCGACATAGTGCCCTCCGAAGTCGGTTGTGAGCGTCAACAGCGGCACGAAACCCACCTGCACCTTTCGAAAGTTATATTAAAAGAGCCCAAGATATTACGATGAGGTTTTGCTTATGAGCTTACCTCAGCTTATCATGCTGCCCGGGCCCACTAACGTCCCGGCGAGGGTGTACGCGGCGATGTGCAAGCCGATGATAAACCACAGGGGACCCGAGTTCCACGAGCTTCACTCCAGGGTATTGGAGAATGCGAAGAAGGTCTTCCAGACCGAGAACGACCTATTCGTTCTGACGTCCTCAGGTACGGGAGGCGTGGAGTGCGCAGCCAGCAACTTCCTCCTGCCAGGGGAGAAGATCCTCGTCCCTGTGGGCGGTACTTTCGGGGAGAGGCTTGCCGATGCCTTCAGGACATACGGGGCGGATGTCATACCGATAGAGGTCAAGATGGGTTCGACGCCCACTGCTAACCAGATTAAGGAGGTTTTGAAGAGGGAGCGGGACGCCAAGGCGGTAGCCGTGGTTTACAACGAGACCTCCACAGGCACCACTGTCCGAGATCTGCGCCAGATAGGGGAGGTTACCAAGGAGGCAGGTGCCCTCTTTATAGTGGATGCCATATCGGTTCTGGGAGGTGATGACCTCCCCGTTGACAAGTGGGGAGTAGACGTCTGCATAACCGCATCCCAGAAGTGCCTGGCGACCCCACCCGGACTTGCGCTCATCTCCGTAAGCAGGGATGCTTGGAAGCTCGCCGAGAGGGCGAAGCCTAGAACCGAGTACTTCAGCCTAACGAAGTGCAAAAAGTTCAGGGATGAGAAGATGGAGACCCCATTCACACCCGCGGTCAGCCTATTCTTTGCCCTCGACGAGGCACTGCAGATGATACTTGAGACTGGGCTCGAGAGGTGGATCGGCAGGCATAAGAAGGCAGGTTCGGCGTACTATGAGGCCTTCGGCAGGATGGGTCTGAACTTCTTCGCCGAGGAGGGTAGCAGATCCAATGTCGTCATTGCGATAAACATGCCGACAGGCATTGCTGCCAAGAGCCTGAGGGATAGGCTCCGGACAAGGTACGGCGTGGTCGTGGCAGGAGGGTTCGGGGCGCTCAAGGATTCGATATTCAGGATCGGCAACATGGGGGTAGTCACCCCGCGGGAGGTGGTAACCACTGTCTCAGCGGTGGGGGCAGCCCTCGATGAACTGGGATTCAGAGGGCATGCTGGGGAAGGGCTGAACGCAGCGATTCGGCTCATCTCCGACCTCTGAGCCCAGAGTATTTGAAAGCTATCGCACATGTCCCCTCCAAGCTGACCATGCATGGCCCGACCGGGCGGTCAGGCCTGCACTCGCCCCCGAAGAGAGGACATTCCTCCGGCCTCAGTGAGCCCAGCAGCACCTCGCCGCAGCTGCACCCTTGCGGCATCCCTCCACCTCCGACTGTACCCATCCCGTGCTTTACGCATGCGTCGAAGTCACTGTACTCTTCCCTGAGTTTCAATCCAGAGCCAGGGATCTTGCCGATACCCCTCCACTCTGCATCTGCCGCTACGAATACAGTTTCCATCGCGCGGAGGGCCAGTTCATTCCCTAAGTACCTGACCGCCCTGGCGTACTCGTTGTACACCTGGGCGACGCCCCTCTTCCTCTGAAGAGCTATGCTGAGTATCGCGAGCATTATGTCAAGTGGCTCGAAGCCGGCGACTGCCATCGGCTTTGAGTATTCCTTTGCGAGTCCCTCGTAAGCCTTCGCCCCTATGATCGTGGAGACATGACCTGGGCAGATGAAACCGTCTATGGCTGCGCCTGACCTAAGAAGGTACTCCATCGCGGGGGGTATCAGCTTGTGAGATGAGAATATGCTGAAATTGCGGGGGGGGAATCGCATTATCTCGATGGCTGCGGTCGGGGCGGTCGTTTCGAAGCCGATCGAGAAGTGGACAAAATCCCGCTCAGGCTCTTCAGATGCCATCCTGACGGCGTCCGAGACGCCATATACCACCCGGATGTCTGCCCCAGATGCCTTCGCCTCGGCTAGGGACCTGTTGGCACCCGGAACGCGCAAAACATCTCCGAACGTGGTCACCACCGCCTTCCCGCTCAGCGCGAGCCCACAGATGGCATCTATCTCCCCACCCGGGGTGACGCAGACAGGGCAGCCAGGACCCGCGACCACCTCCACATTCCTTGGCAGAAGCTCCCTCAGCCCGTTGTGTGTTATGGCCCACTCATGAGTGCCGCACACATGCATTATCCGGAGGGGAGATCCAGCAGTCACCTGCGCCACCCTCTCCGCGACCGTCCTGACCAGCCCCCTATCCCTGTACCTGGCCAGCAAAATACCACCGCCTCAGGCATCGGAGTCCGCGGATGCCACTTGGCTCCACGCCTCGAGGATCGCCTCAGCCTCCTGCTCATCTATCTTGGCGATCGCGTATCCGGTGTGTATAAGGACATAGTCACCCACGCCGACCGCTTGGTCAGCCACCAGCGCTAGGGACGCTTCCCTCCTGATCCCGCCTATGTCAACCTCAGCCCGGTCTCCGTCGATTTTAACGACCTTTCCAGGAACCGCCAGGCACATTGATAACGCCCTCCGATACTACTGCAATCCATCCAATAAGTTTATCTCATCGGCACCTTAACGATGCGGCAAATTGCACTGGAGATCACTTTTATCAGGCAGGTGCCCTCCTCTCCAAGGTGGAGTGGCTATTTACGATGAGGTTGCTGGCAATCTCAGACATACACGGGAAGGTCTCGAGTCTCAACTCGATACTCGAGCGAACTTCGGACCATGTGGACGCGATCACAGTCTCGGGTGACATCTCCCACTACGGAGACAGGGACGAGGTTCAGCGTATCTTGGGCATCCTCGAGGGGACGGGTGTCCCAGTCTATTATGTGCTGGGGAACTGCGATCCCAAGGAGGCTCTAGGGCTCAGACCCTCCAAGGCAGTCCACTTGGAGGACAGGTGTGAGGAGTACCAAGGTCTAGCCCTCACCGGGGCAGGGGGATCCATGCCTACGCCGTTCGGGACCACCTTTGAGAGGGATGAAGAGGAGCTGCTGTCCCAGATAGTGAAGAACTTGAGGGACTGCAGGCATGAGGCGAGGCGGCTCATGCTCGTGGTCCACAATCCACCGTACGGGGGGATCGTGGATAGAACCTCTTTCGGAAGGCACGTAGGGAGCAAGAGGCTCAAGGAGCTGATACTGACGCTCTCGCCTGTCGCCGTCCAGTGCGGTCATATCCACGAGGCTGCCGGGGTAGAGAGGATAGGGGAGACCGTGGTCTTCAACCCGGGACCTGCAATGAAGGGGAACCATGCGCTCGTGGAGGTTGCTGGTGATGGGGTCAGAGTCTCGCTCGAAAAGGTTTGAGGCTGACAGGTGGCTGTACGCAAATCTTATTCCACAACTGGAGGAACGCTGCCGCAGCTCCTTTAGGGAGATCGGATGCCATGGATGGGAGCACGTGCAAAGGGTCCGGTCTCTTTGTAGGGTCATAGGAAACGCCGAGGGTGCAGTGCCGGAGATACTCGACTTGGCGGCGCTCTTCCATGACGTGAAGAGGGAAGAGGCTGATCACGCCATGAGCAGTGCCACACATGCTGGCAGGATCCTCCTCTCTGAGGGATTTTCCGAGGAATTCGTCAGCGCGGTCAAGGAGGCGATAGCAGCTCACAGTTACACTTCAGGCAGGGTTCCCAACTCCCTAGAGGCGAAGGTGCTCTCGGACGCGGATAGGCTCGACGCGATGGGTGCCATAGGGATCTACCGGACCGTGCAGTATAACTTGGAGAAAGGGTATCCTGCCGAAAGAGTAGCGTCACACATATCCGAGAAGCTCCTCAGACTGGCTGGAACCATGCAAACCGATACAGGCAGGAGGATGGCTCTCGCTAGGGAGAAAGCTCTCAGATCCTACCTTGAGTCTTTTCTCTCGGAGTTACGGGACTCGAGTAGCTCGACATAGGACTCCGTCATGAAGCTTTCTCTCGAGATTCCGAGCATCTCGGCTACCATCTCGATCAAACCCGGCCTACCCTCCTCGCGCACCTCCTCGGGCGCCTCTATCTCAACAAAGTCGCCCAGCCCATCCACTCTGTCGACCGTGACTGCCGCTCCGAGTAGCCGGTATTCCCGCCGCATTTTGCTGACCTTCACTCCGACTGAGAAGCCGAGCCTGCTGAAAAGCTCTAGGGCTGAACCTGCATCGCTGACAGAGAACTCCAGCTCCTCCCTTACCTTAAGACCAACGCCCACCCGCATCCCCTTGTACGCTACGGTGCACCTATCCCCCTCTATTCTGACTCTGAGCGCCTCGTCTCTGCTTCTCAGGTCCCAGCAGGGGTGTAGGAGGTAGTGGTCCAGCTGCCGCCCCTCACGCACGAACTCCCCTCCGACCTTAATTAATCTCCTCTCGAACTCATCAGCATCTCGCAACGGAGCCTTGACTTCGAACTCAACTACCATGCTATTTTTACCTCAGGCATAAGCAGGATACTATATTTGCACAGAAAGGTAAATGAGTTTCTCCTCCCCTCGCCACTCCGCGATGCTGGGGCGAGCAAAAGATTTTAAAGAGGATATGGTTTAGCCGTTCTGTGGTGTGCCATTGATGGCCATTAAGAGTGGAGATTTCGTCCTCATAGACTACCTCCTCAAGGTGAAGGACACCGGGGAGGTCTTCGATGTTACTATGGAGAACCAGGCCAAGGAGAACAACGCTTACAACCCAGAACAGGTCTACGAGCCGAGGCTTGTCGTGGTGGGCCAAGGCTGGACCATAAAGGGTATCGAGGAAGCCCTCGAAGGTATGGAGGAGGGCTCTGAGAAGGAGTTTGAAATACCGCCTGACAAGGCGTTTGGCGAGCGGGATCCTACAAAGGTGAGAATCGTCCCTGCACGAGACTTCTCAAGGCAGGGTGTCACCCCGAAGGTGGGCGCAAGGGTTGAGTTCGGCGATCAGCTAGCCACGATCAGGAGCGTGGGGAGCGGCAGGGTTACGATCGACATGAACCACCCACTGTCGGGAAAGACGATCGCCGCGAAACTGCAAGTGAGGAAAGTCCTCTCAGAACAGACGGAGAAGATCAGGGAGCTGATCCACAGGCGCGTGAGGAATGTCCCTAAGGAGAAGTTCTTGATCTCGGTGCTCGGCAATGTGGTCACGATCGAGATGCCCGAAGAGACATTTGTGCTTGAGGACATCCAGTTCGCGAAGAAAGGGCTCGCTAAGGAGATCTCAAAGTACTTCCCGGAGTTCACGAGTGTGCAGTTCATTGAAACCCACACCCTAAAACCAGTTAAGCCCACAGCCCAAACAGAGACTGCGAATGTGACGGAGCAAGGGACTGGCGGATCAACCGAGAAGGCATGATTGATCGCCCGATCAATCAGCCTTCCGTGATCATACCCACAACTCTCTTGAGCTTTTTGCAACAGACTGCCTTCTCTGAGAGATCTTCCCCTACCTGCATAATCTTGATCTTGACCTTCTTCCCAGGCTGAGCCCACTCCGGCTTGCAGTACCTCTCTAGCGGGCACCTCTTCCCGCAGTCCTCGGTGACGATTTCCACTGTTGCTCCCTCAACAGCTAGGTTTGACTTCACCAGAACTTCCACAGGAGCCTCGGCGACCTTGACGACCCTGACATTCCCTTCATATAGCGGGCAGAAGTGCTCCTTCTCCTTCACTTCAATCACTTCATAAACTCTTCCTGGAGCTAGGCGTGACATACAGGCTACGAATAACTTGCAGCTCCTACAGATCTCAGGGGGATCCGAGGCTACGAACCTGAAGCCCAACTTCGCTTGGTAGTCTCCGACAAAAGTTACCGCCTCCTTCCTCTTCACCGCGCTCTCATTCATCAGTCGATCACGCCCGTCATCCTAGCTAGGTCCTCGGCAGCATTCCTTGAGATGCCGCTCTCCCCGAGAATGGTGTACCTTTCAGGCCTTATCGTATGGGCAATTGTAAGAGCGTCCAGCACATCATCGTCGGAGAGCCCCAGACCCTTTGCGGTCGTCGGAGCCCCAGCCCTCGACAGCACTGCCCTAACGCTCTCCCAGTCACCACCGTGCATGTACATCATCATTATGGTTCCTACACCGCACTTCTCGCCGTGGAGCGCCCTGCTTCCCTTCCCGAGCTTGTCGAGAGCGTGGCTGAAGAGGTGCTCCGAGCCGCTGCAGGGCCTGCTGCTTCCAGCTATGCACATGGCGTACCCGCAGCTGATCAGTCCTTCGATCACTGTCCTTACGCCCGCCTCTAGGCCCCTTGCAATAAGGTCGACATTCCTTCTGATCAGCTGGGCGGACATAAGGGCAAGGGAGGCGGCGTACTCCCCATAGTACTCACCCCTGAGCCTGTGCGCCAGCCTCCAGTCCCTGACTGCGGTGAGCTTTGCGATTATGTCTCCGCAGCCGCTGATTATGAACCTCTTGGGCGAGCTTGCGATGATGTTCGTGTCTGCGAGGAGGGCAACGGGGGGGTGAGCCATGATGGAAGCCGACCCGTTCTCGCCTTTGATCGAGGCTATTGGAGAAGCGATCCCGTCGTGGGCTGCGGATGTCGGTATGCTTATGAATGGGATGCCCTGCCTGTGGGAAGCGATCTTCGCGACATCAATTATCTTCCCTCCACCAACGCTGATAATCGTGCAAGACCTCGTCTCCTTTATCACGCCCTCGACGAAGGACACAACCTCCTCCGTCGGGGACTTCACTGCGACCTCATGGGCGGTCAGACCCATCTCCGCGACAAAGTCCCTCACTGCTGACGCGGGAGTTTTGGTGAACCCTTCGCCCCTAAGTAGCAGCACATCCTCCCTCACGATTAGCCTGCTCAGCACTTCTTTAATCTTGGGCAGGACATTGGGCCCGACGATCACAAACTGGGGGAGGTTGATGGCGTGGATGTGCATCGGCTGCACCTCGGCTTCGAACTCCGCATTATGCCGAAATAACGGTACGCCTTCTAGTTGTTTAAGAGGGAGCAACACCTATTTTATCTTAACCGTCAGGCAGTCCCTGCCGCTGTCAAAGGGACACCCTTAAATACCTGAACCCATTCGTTTAATTTGACTTCGCTTATTCTCCAGTACCGGCGGAGGCGCAATGTTTGTTACCACAAGAGCTCATCAATAGGGCGGACCTGTACGAGAAACTCAAGCATGGGACCACTACTGTCGGAGTGGTATGCACGGACGGGGTCGTGCTCGCGACCGACAGGAGGGTGACCTCGGGCACTTACGTGGCACACAAGAAGGGCAGGAAGCTTTTCATGCTTGACGAGATGAGAGTAGCGACGATAGCAGGGCTCGTGGCCGATGCACAGATGGTGATGGATTTTCTCAGATCCCAGATCTCGCTGATTAAGCTCAGCAACAGGGCACCCGTTACGACTAAGTCCATCGCGACGTTAGCTTCTAACATACTCTTCAGCTCGAGGTACTACCCGTTCATAGTCCAGTTCATAATTGCCGGGTTCGATTCTCGCGGACCGTCCATGTATGTCTTGGACTGGTTCGGATCGCTTACGGAGGAGAAGTTCGTGACGACCGGCTCAGGGTCCCCATATGCGATCGGCGTGCTGGAGGCCAACCTTAAGAAGAAGGCATCCGTTTCGGACGCCCTGCCTGTGGTCGCTAAGGCTGTGAGGGCATCAATAGAGCGCGACCCCGGCAGTGGCGAGGGGATAGATATGGTCACTGTGACCGAACGCGGCATAGTGGAGTTGAAAGACGAGGAGATAGCACAACTTCTTGCCTAGTGCTCCCCACTTCCAGAGGGTGCAATAGATGGCAAACTCGAGTACTGTAGACACTTTCGGATGGATGAGAGGCATAATAGAGAAGGAGATACCCCCCGAGGCAGGTCTGACGAAGGTAGACTTTGAGGGGCCTTCGATTGTAGTGTACGTGACCAACCACAACCTGCTCCTCGAGAACAGTGAGCCGGTGAAGCGGATAGTCAGGGAGATAAAGAAGCGCATCATAATCAGGGCTGACCCCTCCTCGAGGAAGAAGCACGAAGACGCAAAGCGGATCATACAAGAGATCATCCCGGCGGAGGCAGAGATCACGGAAATGAACTTCGATGACGGGACGGGGGAGGTCACCATCATGGCGAAGAAGCCCGGCCTGGTCATAGGCAAGGGCGGATCGACCCTGAGGGACATCGCTTCCTCCACGGGATGGCGCCCGTCAATCGTGAGATCCCCTCCTATAAAGTCCCGCATAATAGAGCAGACGCTCTACTTCCAGAGTCGGGAGAGCGACTACAGGCTCGAGTTCCTGCGGAACGTCGGGAGGAAGATACACCGCCCGCTCGTCTACAACAACAACATGGTCACGATATCAGCCCTTGGCGGATTCAGGGAGGTGGGCAGGCAGGCAATATTCGTGCAGACACTGGAGAGCAGGATCCTAATAGACTGCGGAGTGAGACCAGGGGCGCAGTCCGCGTTCGATGAGTTCCCACGTCTGGACGTAGGCGAGTTCAGGGTCGAGGATCTTGACGCGGTAATCGTGACGCATGCACACCTCGACCACTGTGCATTAGTGCCACTGCTGTTCAAATACGGCTATGCTGGTCCCGTTTACTGCACGAAGCCTACGAAGAGCCTGATGACGCTCCTGCAGCTCGACTACCTAGATGTTGCTGTCAAGGAGGGGAGGCCTGTCCCCTACGGGCTGAAGGATGTCAAGAAGGAGCTCTTCCACATCATCCCGCTAGAGTACGGAGAGGTGACGGACATAGCGCCTGACATCCGGCTGACGCTCCACAACGCAGGGCACATACTCGGGTCGGCGATGGTTCACCTCCACATAGGGGAGGGGCTCCACAACATAGTCTACACCGGGGACTTCAAGTACGCCAAGACAAGGCTCCTTGAGCAGGCCACCTCCTCCTTCCCTAGGGCAGAGACGCTGATAATGGAGAGCACGTACGGGGCGCCTAACGATATCGTTCCCTCGAGGGAGGAGACCGAAAGGCAGTTCCTCGAGATAGTTAAGAATACCATAAACAACGGCGGTAAGGTGCTGATCCCGATACTCGCGGTCGGGAGAGCGCAGGAGATCATGTTAGTTCTCGACGAGGCACTAAAGGCGGGAACGATCCCCCAGGTCCCCGTCTACATCGAGGGGATGCTCCAAGAGGTGACAGCGATCCATACGGCGTACCCGGAGGAGCTCGCGAGGGACCTGAAGAACAGGATATTCCACAAGGGAGAGAACCCGTTCCTGTCCGAGCACTTCATCAGCGTTGACGACAAGAGCGCCAGACCGGACATCGCTGAGGGGGGGCCGTCGATCATAATGGCAACTTCAGGGATGCTCACGGGAGGGCCTGCACTCGAGTACTTTAAGCTGCTCGCCCCAGAGGCGAAGAACACGATGATGTTCGTGAACTACCAGATAGAGGGCACACTGGGCAGATCCGTGCTCAGGGGGCTGAGGGAGATACCGCTCAGCGATCCGTCTGGGAAGATAGAAGTGGTCCAAGTCAAGATGGATGTCAAGTCGGTCGACGGGTTCTCTGGTCACAGCGACAGGAAGCAACTCCTCAGGTTCGTCAGCAATTTGTCCCCCCGGCCGAAGCAGATATTCACGGTCCACGGGGAGGAGAGCAAGTGCCTCAGCATGGCAGATGCGATTAGGCGCTTCTTCAAGGTAGAGGCGTCGGCCCCGAGCATCGGGGACCGAATGCGGGTCAAGTAGGAGGACAAACATCCGACTAGATCAGATCTTCTGGAGGTCTTTCCATATAGCATCCCCCACGTGATGGACATTCTTAACCGCCTTCCCCTTCTTCTTCCTCAATATCCCTTCCCGCTCCATCATTAAGAGCCCTACCGCCAGGCTCTTCCCGTGCCTCTCATCAGAGACTATTACAACATCCCCCGGCTTGACACCCTCCGGGACGGATCGGATCCCAGGCGCCATCACGTCCGCGCCGTTGCAGATGAACGGGACTGCGCCCATGTCCACGACGACCCGGGGGATCCCAGAGAGCGCCTCCTCGAGCCCTGTCAGGGCTGGCATCAACTTTCCTCCAAGCTCGATGAGGACGGGGCGCCTGTCCTGAAGGTATACCCTCTCCCCGCTTGCCAGCTCTACGAGCTCGAGACCCTTCTTCCGGTCCAAGACCTCAGGAAGCCTCGGGGAGATGCCTGAAGC
The DNA here is from genome assembly GCA_030055575.1 of Thermoproteota archaeon. Classification (GTDB taxonomy): domain Archaea; phylum Thermoproteota; class Methanomethylicia; order Methanomethylicales; family Methanomethylicaceae; genus Methanosuratincola. The sequence continues at coordinate 23,497 of JASFYL010000014.1, forward strand.
CCTCTCCAGTAATTCTTTCATCTCCTTGGAACTGATGGGGTGTCGCTTCTTTATGAGCAAAATCCCATTCTCCGATAAACTTAAATAACGTTTTCAATACACTCCCAGAATGCTAATTAACCTTTACGGCTGGAATAGATTATGAGCGAGATAGGCGCAACAGAGATGCTAAGCGAGTCGCTGGGCTCATTCGTCCTCGTGAAGCTGAAAGGAGGCAGGGAGGTCCGTGGTCTGATGAAGAGCTTCGACCAGCACCTGAACCTCGTGCTTGAGAACGCGGAGGAGCTCTTTCCAGACAAGGAGCCAAAGAAGCTCGGCGCGATAATTGTCAGGGGCGACAACGTGGTAATAGTCTCGCCGTCCCCGAGGTGAGCGCAGTGAAGGGCACGACATCGTTCGGGAGGAGAGGCAGGGGCATAACCCACATACCCTGCAGGCGGTGTGGCAGGCACTCCTACAATGTCAGGAAGAAGTTCTGCTCGTCCTGCGGGTACGGCAAGACACCGAAGATGCGCTAATGATTGGAAAATCACCTAGTTTTGCTTGTGCAGTAAGTCGGTATAGCTTTTTTAGGAGATTACTAGGAATGGAACGGCAAGGATATTTGCTTATAATGTAATTCTTTAAGCGGAGGGTCGTGGAATGAGCGGTACTGAGCAGGGAACACAGGAGAAGCTGCCTGTAAACGAGATGATAAAGGTGATCGAATA
>JASFYL010000015.1 GCA_030055575.1 Thermoproteota archaeon
GAGGGTTTACAAGAGGTAGGTGGTTTTATGCTCGACATCAAGGTAATCAGGGAGGATCCGGTTTCTGTCAGAAATAACCTCGCCAGGAGGAACGATCCAAAGATACTAGAACTCTTCGACGAGCTTATAGAGCTGGACAAGGAGTGGAGGAAGGCATTCAACGAAGTTGGAAACCTCCGGGGAAAGAGGAACAGAATCACAGAAGAGATCGCACGGATGAAGAAACAGGGCCTGGATGTGAGTGAGAGGATCAGGGAGGCTGAGCAGATACCTGCCGAGATAAAGTCGCTCGAGTCCAAGATGGAAACCCACAGGACCAAAATGGACCAGATCCTCATGCGGCTTCCCAACATGATGGATGATTCGGTTCCGTATGGCAGGGACGAAAGTGAAAATGTAGTGGTCAGGACTTGGGGGGAGCCAAGAAAGTTCGACTTTGTGCCAAAGGATCACATCGACTTGGCTACATCGCTAGATCTCGTTGATCTTGAGAGAGGAGCGAAGGTGGCTGGAGCCAGGTTCTACTACCTGAAGAATGACCTCGTGAGGCTTAATTATGCCCTTATAAGGTACGGACTCGATTTCCTCGTGGGGAGGGGATTTACCCCCTTCCAGCCCCCTTACATGATGAAGAAGGAAGTGCTTGCTGGGGCGGTATCGCTCTCGGACTTCGAGGATACGATCTACAAGATCGAGGGGGAGGATCTCTACTTAATCGCAACGTCCGAGCATGCTCTCCTGGGACTACATGCAGGAGAGATTTTGGAGGGGAGGAAGCTGCCACTCAGGTACTGCGGAGTCAGCCCGTGTTTCAGGAAGGAGGCAGGAGCGCATGGGAGGGACACTAAAGGGATCTTCAGGGTACACCAGTTTGAAAAGGTCGAACAGTTCGTCTTCAGCAGACCCGAGGACTCAACGGCAGAGCATGAGCTCCTGATAAGGAACGCTGAAGAGTTCTTCCAGAGCTTAGGCTTGCCCTACAGGGTCGTTAATGTCTGCAGTGGTGATTTAGGTACCGTGGCAGCAAAGAAATACGACCTAGAGGCGTGGTTACCTGGGCAGGGGAAGTACAGGGAAGAGGTCTCATGTAGCAATTGTACATCGTACCAAGCGGTGAGGGCCAATATCAGGTACAGGGATCGACCGAACGAGCCCACCAAATATGTCCATACCCTGAACAGCACACTGGTAGCCACCGAGAGGGCTCTCGTCGCAATTCTAGAGAACTACCAGAACCCAGACGGCAGTGTAGAAGTTCCGACGGTCCTGATCCCATACATGCAGGGGAAGGAGAAATTGGAGCCGAGGGTTTGATGGGATATGCGCGCTTAGAACTCGTTGCCGGCTCATAGCCTTGCGATGATCAGTGGGATCTCCTCCAATGAAAATGCCACAGCGTCAGGATTGCTCATCTTCAGCTCCTCGTTGAAGATGCCGATTGCAAGACCGATCGTCTTAGTGCCTGCCGCTCTCCCTGCCTCAATATCGGTAGGCATGTCCCCAATCATCACTGCCTGATCCGGTCCTATGCCCATCTTTTCCAAAGCAAACAATACCGGATCCGGGAATGGCTTTCCCCTTTTGACCAGATCCCTTGACACCACGAAGTCGAAATAGCTGTCGATGGAGCACTTTTTGAGAACATGGGATGCCTCTTTTGAGCTCCGCGTAGTGACGATCGCCACGGAGATGCCCGCGTTCTTCAGGTCTAAGAGGAGCTTCTTTGTACCGGGGAAGAGGGAGGGGTTCAGATAGGCAGTTCTGAGCGCGCGATATGCGAGCAGGATCATGACGAACCTCTTCAGAGGCCCTATTCCAAGGTGGCGACCAAGCCTCCAGAGGAGGCGAAAACCGTCGAATGCGGAGGATCCGTGTAGGAGGATGCTGCGCAAATTCTTCACAACCTCAACCTTCTTTCTACGCGCATCCCTTACTCCGAGCCTCAGGAGCACATCCACCAGTATCTTTTCCATAGGCACTATGCAGTCCAAAAGCGTTCCGTCGAGATCGAAGAGGACGCCGGAGATCACCAAGTTACATCGCTGACTTGAAACTAATTAGAGTTTAAAATAGTTATTCTCTTACACCAAGCAGCTGAGGCGAAAGAAAGATCCGATCCCAAGGTGTGGTTCCCCATAACCTTCCATGAGCTGCAGCTTTACGACCAGATGTCTGCGGTAGACCATCTGGCGATTTTATTAAGGAAAGTATATCAGAATGTGGACCGGGATATCTCTTTGGGGCAGGCGCATTGAGAATCACAAAAAGCTCACCCCCCGAGGAGCTAGAGACGATAGGTCTTGTAGTCCACGAACTGACAAACGGCATGCCTGTGACTGTGAGATCGAAGGACAAGAAGGGCATTAGGATCGAGAACGGCAGGGTCATTGATCGTGAATATACCGGTCCTGTTCTCGAGGAGGCACTTGAAAAGGGGGAGGTTGTCAGGAAAGTGCCTTCCACCGGAGTCTACAAGGGGCTGCCGGTAGTAGTCGTTCCTATAAAAGAGGAGGGCGAAACGATTGCCGCCGTTGGCGTGGTTGATGTGACATTCGGTGTATACAGCGAGATCAACATAATCGGGAGAAGGAGACCTGCTAAGTAGTTCTTTTCAGGCGAAATTGCATGTGCCGGGAGCGCACTATGAACCACGAGAGACCTATATCGATAGTACCTTGGACTAAGTTCATGCTAGAGACAAACCAGACGAAGCCCCAGATCGAATACCCAAACATGGGATGGCTGCTTATTGCCTCCTCGATCGGCATTGACAAGAACAATGGCACAGCCCAATAGTAGTTTAGAACCAGCGCAACTCCAGTCCTCAGCAGTAGTGCAAATACCGATGCCCCCACAAGAACCGGCAGTGGCGACGAAAGAACACTGCCCCTTTTTGCCCACCTTCGTCCGAATAATCCAAGCCCAATAACCATGGGAATGGTGGCGAAGAACTTCATTGTGGCGCCAACGAAGCCTGCAAATCCGAAGAGCATCAGTATGAAGTACATCCCAATTGATACTGCAAATGCATATCTCGTACCGAGTATGAAAAAGGTAAGCATAACGGGAAGTGCCACAAAGTCGATCGACATCCCCCATGGAGCCCTCATAGGGAGTGAACGGTTTACTAGCTCGAAGATCGCCACCAATGCGATCATCAGTGAGACTACAGAGATCCTGTATGCTCTCGAATCGATCCTAGACATCGCAATCACACCAGAACAATAAAAACTCTTTAATTTAAGAGTATTTACTCAAAAATGAGTAAAAAGGCTAACAGGTCTTCTTCCCGTATGGACAGACTTTTATGCAAACTCCGCATATCTCTGCGGCATAGTCACCGGCGCCTGCCTTCTTTGAAAGGAGCTCCTTCATCGTCTTCAATCTAGAGGAACACCTCTTCAGATCAAGGATCGCCTCCCTACTGCTTGGCCTGACTTCGAATTCGGCGAACGAGAGTGCATGCGATGGGCATGAGGTGACGCAGAGCCTACAATCACCGCACCGGTTCATCATCGGACTTCCGGGTTCAAGTTCCAAGTCGGTGAGCACCGTTCCTAGCCTCACCCTTGGCCCGAATTCAGGAGTAACCAGCAGGTTGTTCCTCCCGATCCAACCCAGCCCAGCAGCGAGGGCAAATGCTTTGTGTGACACATGCCCGAGTTCGTTACCTATGTCGACCCTCATGCTTGAAGGTATAACCAGAGATTCGCCTCCAACCTCAGAGACGAAGCACGAGATTCTAATCCCTATCAGGTCGAGGAGCGAATTGGCAGTCTTGTAGGCCCATGCATAGAGCCTGCCAGGTCCTTCTACTGTGATACTCTCGACTGCTGAAGTTGGCAGCGCGACGCCATACGCCACTGCGTATTTGAACTTATCGAGATCCAGCTCGCAGGTGGGTATACCTCGGAGGAGGCGCAGGTCGGCTATCCCACATATGGATGCTCCGGCGGAGATTGCGGTGCCGCATATTTTTTCGGTCAGTTCTCTTCTCTCCAAGGCCATCTCCACCTGAGACCATCAGCGAACCTGTTTTTAAATTAATGCTCCAGCTCGGACGCGAATCAAAATATTGAAATCTATGACGGCATTAAGATAAGATGGGGGTGGAAGAAGAGATGTCCTGGGACGAATGGTACAGGAAAAGGTTCATGCCGTTCTTCGGAGAATTCCCGCCTAGATTTAGGGACTTGGAAGAATGGGTCCGCGAAGTCGAGCTACAGATGGAGCGTATGCTCAAGGAGTTTGAGGGGAGGGTTCCAGAGAAGCTGGTTAGGGAACGTCGACTGCCAGAGGGCGGCGTACTGAGGGAGATTGGTCCGTTCGTTTACGGTTTCTCAGTGACTTTCGGACCTGACAAAAAGCCAGTTATAACCGAGTTCGGAAACATGAAGCCCTCAGGCAGGGGACCGTGGGAGCCGCCATTCAGCCTCAAAGAGGAGCGTGAGCCACTGGTCGACATCATTGATGGAGAAAACGAGGTAAGGGTCGTTGCCGAGCTGCCCGGGGTGGAGAAGGAGGACATAAAACTTTACGCAACCGAGAAGACGCTCACCATCGATGTCTCTAGTAGGGAGAGGAGCTACTACAAGGAGCTGGAACTGCCTGTCGAGGTGGAGCCAAGCAACGCTAGGTCAAATTACAAGAATGGCATACTCGAGGTCGTCCTTACCAAGAAGAAAGAGACAAGGAAACCGAAGGGAGAGTCTATCCCAATCGACTGAATCGGCTCTATCGGAGCACAGGGCTCAGCATCCTACCATTGGGGGACATATATCGGAATGCAGAAAGGCGTCTATGATGCTCAGCACGGACTGGGGCTTGTCAAGTTAAGCATCTGTTTGAACCTCAATGCATCGCTTCCCATATTCACATTATTGAACATAACATAGACGCTACCATAAGCGGCGTAATTAACTGCAATTGAGGCTAACCTAACCAGGTCTTCCTCAGTATACCTATATCCATAGTTTGTTTCTCTTCCGCCTATTCCATGAAGCCTGAAATATGTTGTGGATTCAGAGGCTTCTGGATCTGAAGAATAAGTTGTAGCGGGAAGACGCCTAAATGGATCTACTACGTGGACTAGGGATAGTTCGCAGCAGACCTTCTTGACTTCCTCAGGGTGCAGGTTCCAGTCCCCTCGTGGTTCCCATCCGATGATCAGCCCTTTTCGGTCTATTGAGGAAAAGAAAAGCGACATGTTGGTCCTATTGGTCTCATTGCAGACAAAGCTAGGGGGCGTCTGCACTAAGACGAACCTGCTTCGGAGGGCCTCACACGTCTGCAGGATCAGATTCCAAGCCTTTTGATTCTCCGGGGTTGGACGCAGGTGCCCAAATCCACTTGGGTCTCCCAGCTTAGGAATTTTGCCAGATCTCCTCCATGTTGGGCTTGAGATGGGGTGGGTGATCGCCTGCCATGCCTTAACAACAAACTCGAACTCCCTCGAGGAGTGCTCGCGGTATCTCCTCAATACCTTTGGAGAATGGAGCCTATAGAATGTGCTCTGCAGTTCGATTACATTAAACAGGCGAAAATATTCTCTCATGCCTCCTTTGATGCTCCATCCACATGTTCCGACTTTTATTTCCAAGAGGGGTCATCAGAAAGATCCAAAACCGACAAATATCTTTATCCGCTCAACCATCGCTGCATGGTAGTCGAGCATGCTTTTTCGCAGCGAGTCTTGCTCAAACCTTCGGTGGAATAGAAAACATTTTTCAACTTATTAAGAAAAAGGGATCGAGCATGGGAACGGTGATAGTAGAATTCAGCGTGATTCCTGTCGGAACCGGCGGGACCAGCCTAAGCGGCTATGTTGCGAAGGCTTACGAAGCAATAGAGAGGTCAGGAGTCAGGCACCAGTTGACGCCCATGGGCACTGTCTTTGAGGCGAGCTCATTAGAGGAGGCATTAGAGGTGATAAAGGCAGCGCATGAAGCGGTATTTGAGGTCGGATCTAGGCGAGTCATCACCAGCATCAAAATAGACGACAGGAGAGACAAAGAGAGAACGATGGAGGGAAAGGTGAGGTCGGTGAACGAGAGGCTCAACAAACCAGATCGCCATCTATGAAACGCCTAGTTCTTGAATCACTAGGAGATTCGAAGAAGGTTTTTTTGTCCCCGATCTCAATCATTTCCCCAGCGAGCAGAAGTGCCATCTTGTCGGCGAGCCTCTTAGCCTGAAAAATGTTGTGCGTGACAAGGACTACTGTTTTGCCCTCGCTACGCGCTTCTCTGAGTACTGATTCGATGATCATGGAGTTAGATGGGTCAAGGTTTGCTGTCGGCTCGTCGAGTAGTATGAGCTCAGGGTTGTAGACGAGGACGCGCGCCAAGGCAACCCGCTGTGCCTCACCCCCAGAAAGTGTCAGCGCATTCCTTTTTGCCTCGTCTTCGAGTTGTACTATTTTAAGAGCCTCCTCGACATTCTTCTTTATTGCAGATGCGGGAAAACCACGGAACCTGAGGCTGAATGCGACATTGTCATAGACCGAGGCATCGAACATTACTGGGCTTTGGAAGACCGCACCGACATTCGCCCTAATCTTTGGCGCACTCTCCATGGTTAGGCGCTTTCCTCCGACATAGATCTCACCCGAGTCTGGAAACTCCAGCCCGTCTAAGAGCCTTAGCAGAGTGGTCTTGCCTGAACCGCTCGGTCCCATTATTGAAAAGATTATTCCTTTTTCTACAGCGAAGGTAACTCCCCGGAGTACCTCTCGGTCGGAATAACGCTTCCGCACATTGTTGAGTTCGAGATGCCACACATTGCTGCACCTAGCCTTTATGTCGTCTGTAGTGCATTTGGAGTGCGGTGAGCGTAAGATTCACAAAAAGGGCCAAAATTAGCAGGATAATTCCTAATGCGATTGCCATTGAGAACTCGCCTTTGTTAGTATAAAGCACTATTGCTGTGGTCAACGCCCTAGTGTAGCCCAAGAGGTTCCCTCCGACCATCATGATCGCACCAACTTCAGAGATAGCCGCACCGAACGCGGTTATGAAAGAAGTTATGATGCCGATTCTTATCTCGTTTATCAAGATCACAGCTTCCCAAAATCTCGGCGCGGATAGGGACACCAAGGTCTCCTTCAGGCGCGGATTGAGAGAAATGATGGAAGAGATCGTTATCCCGCACGTAACTGGGAATGTCAATACGGTCTGGGCGATAACCATGGCGCTTGGCGTGTAAAGAATTCTCAAGAAACCAAGAGGGCCGTCTGAGGAAAGCATGAGGTATACCACGAGACCTACAACTACAGGCGGAATTCCCATGAGGGTGTTGATCACTGCTATGCAAAGACTTTTTCCAGGGAAATTCCTGATAGCTACGAGATAGCCCACGGGTATGCCAAAGAGGGCGCCTAGAAGGGTGGCGGTAAGCGACACCCTGAGTGAGAGTAGCGTTATCTGGAAGATCTCCGGGTTTCCGGAAAGGATGATTTCGACGGCTCTTATTGTGCCATCGATAAAGATCTCAAGACCGCCCATTGAACACTCATCCGCCTTTCCTCAAATTCTCAATGTAGGCAATTGTTTCGTACTCTCGAGGCAGACCAATCTTCTCAGTTTGACCGTAGATGGGGAAGAAGAGCTGTCTTCCCCCCACGGTGTAGTTTCCAATCAGATCCTGACCCTCAGGGCTGGTGACGAACAACAGGAACTTCTGTGCCAAGTCCGAATTTATGTTAGGATAGAGAGAGCTGTTGATTAGGACAACGCCGTACGGATTCAGCAGCCGGGAATCGTTTTCGCAGATAACAACAAGACTCAATGACTCATTAATGGAATCTTTAAGTTTGTAGAAGGTACCCCTGTCGGAGATTGTGTATGCCCCGAGCTCATTGGCAACTCTGAGCGTGGCTGCCATGCCAGACCCGGCTGAAAGATACCAGCCGCTCAAAAGGAAACCACATACAGAAGAACTCTCCCAAAGCTTTTTCTCCAGCGCCTCTGTCCCAGATCCGTCACCCCGCGAGACGAAAACACAGCCGCCGGACGCGCCTGATTCAGCAATCTTCCTCATAGTACGAATCGCGTCGGTACCCGATGCATTTGCCGGGTCGTCAGGAGGCCCCACTATGACAAAATCATTGTACATAACAGTTACCCTGAGGACGCCATTTCCAGAGGAGATAAACTCGTCCTCTCTCTCCCTATCATGCACTAGGAGTAGGTCGCAATCGCCACGGGCGGCCACTGCGATAGCCTGTCCAGTCCCGAGAGAGAGCCACACGAGGTCAGCGCTGTATTTTTCGTCGAAGTACGGCTTCAGATAATCCAAGAGACCAGTATCTGCCGTGCTGGTTGTTGTTGCAACAATTAATCTATTGCCAACATTAGAGGGCGTGTTCATAAGCGGCAATGCAAGACCTGTTGCAATGACTGCCAGAACCAACAGTCCCTTTAACATGTATTTCTTTTGAGCCATTACCGCCACATCCAAGCGTTATATCATTGAATATATAACGCTTATCATTATATAGGCATTTTAAAAAACATAGTTTATGGATCCAAAGTTCCGGTTATGGTTAGAGGAAGGGGGCAGTTACATCATCGGGGAGAAGGAGGCCAGGATCCTTGAAGGCATACGCAGGTACGGATCGATAATGTCAGCTGCCAAATCGATGGGCATCACATATGCGCATGCATGGAATCTGATCGAGAGGTTATCGCTCAAACTCGGAACCCCCATCGTCTCAGCAAGAAGGGGGGGAGAATCCGGAGGGGGAGCAACGCTAACCGATGCAGGATCGAAGCTCCTTTCGAAGTACCTTGAACTCGAGGAAAGGATCGCAGGATCCATCGGTGTGCCGAGGACGAATATCTTTTGCGAAGTAACGAGATCTGATCTTGTGATCGCAGGAAGCAGCTGTTTTGGAGTGAAAATCATTGCCAAGCTGATAGAAAAGGTATCTGTAGAAGTCATTGAGATCGGTTCGAAGGCAGGCGTAACGGCAGTAATGCTGGGGGAGGCAGATGTTGCAGGGATACACATTTTTGACGAAAAGACAAAGACATACAACACAGTCTACCTTAAAAGCACCTGGACTTCGGGCACAGCCATCATGATCAAGGGGTACATCAGGGAGCAGGGACTGATCGTTAGGAGAGGTAATCCAAAAGGGATAAGATCCCTCAGAGACGCTGTGGAGACCAAGGCGACCATAGTGAACAGAAATCTCGGTTCTGGAACCAGAGACCTTCTGGAGAGGCTAATGAAAGAGGAAGGCGTAAATCGTTTTGAACTGAAGGGATACGACCACGAGGTGAGATCTCATGAAGAGGTGGCGATCGCAATAAAGAGCGGCGCGGCAGACTTCGGGTTAGGGATCAGGGCAGCCGCGCTTGCACAGGATCTGGATTTCATAAAAATATGTGATGAAGAATTCGATTTTGTTTGTGATAGCAGGATGATGCACAAGGCAGGGGTGAAGACATTCGTAGAGACGCTGAAGAGCGAGAACTTCAGGAGAGCTTTGGAGATTATTCCGGGACTCTCATGTACATCAAATACAGGGGACCTGATCGAGATCAGGGAGTAACTCCCATGACTAGCGGGGTGACATAGGTCTCCATAATCGCGGCTATAAAAAGCAATATTGTAGACAGTAGGAAAAGGCGCAATGACCTTACAAAATCAAAGGAGACGCTGTGGTTGCGGTGGTTCAGGATGCACCATACCTTCTTCAGGAATGAAAACCCCAACCTGAATCCGGCTGCTGCCGCTATGATGAGGGCAGGTATCTCAAATATGCCATGGGGAACCAGCGCAGCCAAGCTGGACTCCAAAGAGACCTCTGTAGATACCACAGTCCCGACAAGCCCCAAAACATATCCGTTAAGAAGAAGCACTGCAGCCGGAAATATGATAATGGGAGAGAACAGATAGGCAATGCTTGCGGTGAGCAAGTTCTTCAAGAATAAGAATACGACTGTTAGAGGTGCGAAGGGCTGGTAGAACTGGAATAGGGGCTCCAGCTCATCGAGTATCGTGTTCTCGGCTGTCCCCACAGCACCAGTCAATCCTGCACCCATCCCTACTGAAAAACCCAATATGAAGAGGGCAGAAGAGAAGACCAAATATCTCAGGTTTTCCTTTATTGGAAACATCGACATCACTTCTTCAGTAGGTAGTTATACTCAGGGTGCCTCTTGAAGTATCCCGCCGCGAAAGAACATACCGGGACAATCTTCAGACCCTTTTCCTTAGCGTAAGCTACAGCTGCTTCGATTAGTCTTCCACCTATCCCTCTTCCTCGGAAGGCATCCGGGGTGTAGGTCGAGTCCAAGTAGAGCGCGCCTCCCTCTACATGATAAGCCAGCTCAGCAGACTCCCCATCGTCCAGCTCTATGTAGAAGACTTCCCCTGAGTTCCGCACGTCCATCCGCAGCGCCACAGTTTAATAGCTAGCTAAATCGATTAAAATAGATTGCTAGTATTATTGGGTGATCGTATGAGGATTAGGTATCTAGGGCATGCAGGGTTCCAAGTAGTCATTGACGAAGTCAAAATTTTGGTAGACCCGTTCATCACGAGGAATCCGTCTACGAAGCTTAGGCTCGACGAGATCGACAAATCCGACATTGTGGCAGTCACGCACAACCATTTTGACCATTTTGGAGATTCGATCGAGCTGGCAAAGAGAGATTCTGCATGCTTTGTAGGGATCTACGACACGGTTGAGATAGCCGAGAGCAATGGTGTTGAAAACACAGAGGCTATGAACATAGGGGGCACGTGCGTAGTCAGAGGAATAAAAGTTTCCTGTGTTCCAGCAATTCATACCGGAAATCCCTGCGGGCTGGTCTTTTCTGGGCATGAGGGCACGATCTATCATGCAGGGGACACGGGGCTCTTCAGCGATATGCGGCTAATAGGCGAACTATTCAAGCCCGACGTTGCGATGCTCCCCATCGGGGGCAAGTTCACGATGGGATCCCAAGAGGCTGCCATCGCTGCAGAGCTTGTGAGACCAAAGGCAGTCATCCCTATGCACTACAATACCTTCGAGTCGATACGACAAGATCCTACACTCTTCGCGGAGCTCTTGAGAAGTAGAAGAACCGACATCAAGGTAATAATAATGAGGGAAGGGGAAACAATCGAGCTTGGGGTGGAATGATTGGAGGAAAAGGACAGGCAAAAGAAGGCAAGAGAGGCGCTCCTTTCCAAGAGGGTGCAAGACCTCTCTGTGAACGGGGGGACGACGGTAGCGGAACTGGTAGAGGGGCTAGGCAAGATGGGCGGATTCATGGCGCCCAAGATTTATGAAGCTTCCAAGATCATGGAGGAGATGAAAAAGGACGGGGCTGTCAAATTCATCTCCTTCACAGGCAACATAATCTCAACAGGGTTAAGGGGGGTGATTACGGACCTAATCAAGAAGGGGTGGGTAGACATAATCGTGACAACATGCGGGGCGCTGGACCACGACCTAGCAAGGAGCTTCGGAGCAAGATACTCCTCCGGCGAGTTCGAGTACGACGATGTGATGCTCAACGAGCTAGGTATCCACCGGCTAGGGAATGTGGTTATCCCCCTTGAAGATTACGGTCCCCTCATTGAGAGGATCATGAGGGAAGAGTTGCCTAGAATCCTAGGCGGAAGAACCTCGATCGCGCCCAGCGATCTTGCGAAGGAGTTCGGGAAGAGAATTGCCGACGAAAACTCATTCCTAAGGGCAGCCTATGAGAAGGGGGTTCCGGTCTATGTCCCAGGAATAGTAGACGGATCCTTCGGCACTAACCTTTTCTTCTATGCCCAAACCAAGAAATTCAGCCTCGATGTTTTCAGTGACATGAGTGCCATACTGAACACAGTCTTCGACTCCAAGAAGACAGGGGCGTTGATAATAGGGGGAGGCATCAGTAAACACCATGTGATATGGTGGAACCAATTCAAGGAAGGCCTGGACTACTGCGTATACCTTACGACTGCACACGAATACGACGGCAGTCTCTCGGGGGCGCTTCCAAAGGAAGCGATCTCCTGGGGCAAGATCAAGCCAGAAGCACGCCACTTGGCGGTCTTTGGGGATGCCACAATCACACTCCCTCTACTTGCGGGGATGATCTTAGAGTGATCTGAATTGGCAAGGCTTAGGCACTGCTACCCGGTCAACAATAGGCCTGCACGCTTGAATGAGAGGAAGGCGTACTACAGCTCCCTCGATTTTGGGCTGATTGAAGGGTGGTTCAAAGGTAAGCCCAGAGGGCTCCATAGACCGATATTCCACCTAGACCCGGGGAGCGAATCTGGCTATATCAGGAAGAAGTATGCTGACAAGGCTGGGAAGCTGCTATACTTCACCATAGAGGATTTCGGAGAGCTGAAGGGGATGCTGCTCGAGTACCTCCCTGAAGATCTCTATTACGATAGGAACATCTACAGGAACCGAGAGGAGTGTGCTGAGTGTCAACGGAGGGGGGAGGGATGCAGGGACTGCGAAGAACTTCTTGGGCAAGAATTGATGTTTGACGTGGATCCTGAGAACATCGAATGCCCCAACTGTGGTTCGCTGGAAGACAGGGTCAAAGGACATTCGATGTTCAAGTTCTGTTTCATATGCTTCAACAAGGCCATAGATGAGACGTTAAGATTGTACAAGGAACTGAAAGAAATGGGATTCAAAGATCTAGCGACAGTATTCTCAGGCAGAGGCTTCCATATCCATGTCAATGATGCGTCAACGCTCAAGATGAGTTTTGAAGAGAGGGGAGCGATCTCTGATAACCTGTTGAAGAAGGGGATCCCACTAGACAAGTGGGTCACCGACGGCGAGGCAAGGCTTGCGAGGGCTCCATACTCGCTTAACGGAATTGTAAGCAAAGTCTGCCTCCCCATAAGGATAGAGGATATAAGAATAAACAACTACTGGAAAGAAAGTCCTTTTCTGCCTGACTTCATGTTGCAATCTATTTCTTCTTAGTTGCCTTCTCTTCCTTCTTCTTGTATTCCTTTTTCTTCTCCGAAGACATATTCAAAACCTCATATTTGATTTCTTGGTCAGACATATATATCGATATCCACGCAAAGTGCATTAGTTTTATTTGTACCAGACCAATTTAACGCCGTGCCCTTAACCGGGAGTATATCTCGTTTATTGCACGATTTGTCACATAACCTCTGTGAGGGCGAAGACCCCCGCCGAATGTTCTAGGGATATGAAGCAGTTCGTGTATAATCACCTTCACTCTCTCCTCCTCAGACATTTTGTCAAAACGCTCAGAGATGACCTCTATGATGTAGTGCGCATCCGTCCCGAGCCCGATCTGCCAGATCTTAGGAAGCGAATAGCACCTGGCAACGATCCGCTTTGACTTGGATCCCCTGCTCCTGAAACAGAGGACCCTCGAGGTGTCGATATAGTCAAGTCCTGCTCTGCATACGATTTCTTCTACCAGTACTTTCAGGTCTTCGGCAGGGCGATAAGAGATCGTCATCTCAACCAAAGGAAAAATGCAGGTGGATCAGATAAAAAACATTAGTGGTAGAAAGGCAGCTTTCCGAGGTGCCCAGACTAGCGCCTGCGACGCCCTCTCCTCGAGTCATCGTGGAAGAGGGGCCTGAACTTCGGTATCTTTTGGTCGTATGACCTGTTCGAAATGTTGTTTTCGGTGTTAGCCGCAACATCCTCTTCTGAGGGCTCTATCGTCCCATAGCGACCTGTGTTAAGCCTAATGTTTCCCCTGAAAAGGGAGACGTATCCGTTTCTGATCCAGAAGGACTGCCCTGCCTGAACCTTCTCTATGTCGCTGTCCCAAAGGCTCATAAGAACGCAGCCGGTAGAGTCGCCAACCAAAACCTCGGCGACGCGGTGCTGGCTGCCGTCTTTCGTAGAAACCTCCCTCGGGGGGTTAACTTCTAGTACCTTCACGAGGAGGTCGACGCTCCTCGAGGCAGGGTTCAATTCCTCAATCTTTTTTATTTCCGACATTATTCAATCCAACTTCCTGTATTAGGACCAATAAAGGACCTAAGAGAGGGGAGGGCGGTTCCGATAAATAAGCTTTCCGTGACTCACCGCTTCCTTTCTCCCTTTATGAACGCCCTAAACCACTCTGCAGACTCATTGATCGAGGAACGAATTGGAGGATTCTTGAAGCCGTAGGCACAGACGCTGGTGAGCGGACCTCCTACGCCTCTGTCGGATGCAATTTTTACAGCCCTGATTACATCGAGAAGTATGCCCGCGCCATTTGGTCCATCGTGAGTCCTTAGGTAAATGTCGATTGTGATGTCGCTCCCCAGGCAGTTCTTCCCCTCTATGTAGAAGTATCCTGTGCGGCAATCTTTCATGAATCCCACATAGTCAGACGTACCAGTAGCCACACTCGACTCGGGTGGCAGCATCTGCCGTATCGCATCGGACTTCACCTTGCGCTTCTCCTCCCTCCTGAAGTCTTCCAGAACCCCGAATGCCTCCACCGTGCCGCTTATGTCGAGCTGGTATGTCTTTGTCACCACGACCCCCCTCCTCGTGAGGAAGTCCAGAACCCCCATATGGAATACGGTCCCGCCCATCTGGCTCATGAGATCATCCCCAACTAGTGGTATGCCCTTGTCTTCGAATGCCTCTGCCCACCGATTATCCGATGCGATCTTTGCAGGAGTGCAGTTCAGAAAGGCATAACCGCTCTTCAGTGCGGCGTCAGCATAGAATTCAACTGCTCTCTGACACCCTGTCGGCAGGAGGCACAACAACATCCCCCCTCCGAGTTCGTTAAGGTAAGCCGAAACATCAACCGGTTGAGAATCATCGACCTTAATGACATCGCTTAGGACCCCCTCGGCACCGTCGAGAACAGGACCCTTCACTACCTTGACACCCGTGAACGGGACTTCAGTAAGCTTGGGGACAACATTAGGATCTGCGAATATCGCTTCAGAGAGGTCTTTGCCGACCTTCCTAGAATCGATGTCTATGGCCCCCACTATCTCGATGTCTGAAGGTTTAAGCCCCCCAAGCTCGTAGTTAATAAGTCCCTTTGGATTCTTGGAATGGTACATTATACTTTGGACGAGTGCCGAGCAGCAGTTGCCGACGCCCACGACAACGACTTTAGTACCTTGCAAAAAAGCCCCCTCGCTGCAAGTGATCCGAGCTTATTAAAATAGATTGCCTTTGAGAAAAGTATATATTGACAATAGCTTAACTGTTAAACAGCAATACTAAGAGCTGTAGAATATGGAGACCCAACCTGCAGAGCTGCAGACTGCGCTTGAGAGGCTGGAGAAGGAGCTTTCTGCGATAAAGGTCAAGCTTGAAGAGATACTCTCGCTTCAGAGACAGCTCACAGAGAGGATAAAAACAAAGGGCCTCACGACCACAGAAGTGCCAACCGACGGCATAGATGTTGGAATGTTGCTCAATCTGCCAGACCACCTGAGGAAGACTTTGCTAGCACTCACGAAATTGGTAGAAGCGCGTGCAGACGAGGTTGCGGAGATCACCCAGAGGGCGCGCGCAATAGAGAGCGGGTACCTCAATCAACTTGTAAGGTTAGGGTATGTGAAGAAGATAAGGAAGAAGCATCAGATTTATTTCACGATCAATAATGAGGAATGACTATGAAAAAGTTGGTCGCAATCCATTCGTTCAAAGGAGGGACTGGAAAAAGCTACCTTGCGGCGAATCTTTCCACGATCTATGCGCTCCAGGGTAAAAAGGTATGTTTGCTTGACATGGATTTCAGAGCGCCGACTCAACATGTGGTCTTCGAGCCAAAGGAAGTCAAGCACTGGCTTAATGATGTGATGAACGGTAGCGCGGAGATCAAAGACTGCATCATAGACTGCTCGGACAAGATAGAAAACAAAGGAAAGCTGTTTGTGGGATTTGCAGACTTTTCGACAGAAGCAATTAGGGAGATGATATCCAAAGGGAGAAAGTGGGAAACTGAGGCGCTCCAAAGGATACTGCTCATGAGGAAAGACTTGCTCGAAAAACTGGATTTCGACGTATGTATCGCAGACACGAGCCCAGGCATCCAGTATTCCTCGATCAATGCAGTGGTAGCAGCTGACGTGGCAGTGGTAGTCTCCACGCTGGACGATTCGGACATCTACGGAACGGCCAAGATGATCAACGAGCTGTATGAGGTCTTCCAGAAGAGGGTTGCCATCATCATAAATAAGGCGATAGGTGGCGGCAACATGGGAGATCTCGAGAGGGCGAAGATAGTCGACGCGTTGCAAGAAAAGTATAAGCAGGCCATAATAGGGGTGCTCCCGTGTTACTGTGAAGTCGGCAAGATAAAGAGAGCATCAATCTTCTCGTACCACTACCCGAAACATCCTTTCACGGAGATGCTGAGGATGATTGCGGCAAAATTAGATATGCTCTGATCATTTGTACTTTTCTTTTATCTTTTTGGCGGTTTCTATATAGTTTCTTAGCTCTTTCGACTGGATAACTTTTTCGGGGAGCGTCTCGGGCAAGTAAAACGAAGTTATTATCACCGACAGGAATAGGAATATGCTGGTTAATGGAAAAGTCTGTGTGAAATCTAACCTGAAGCCCAATATTGAAAGTGCATTTTTGAAATAGATCGATGCCAAAGCGACGATCATTGAGAAAGCTGAGAATAAGTGGCGCTCCCCCGGCTTAATAGCATCGCCCCACAAAACAAACATGAAGACAGTCGTGATTATTCCCCATGCCACCCCATCAATGAATGTATATCTTATTAGCTCGCCCGAAGAAAGCGATATGAAAGAGTACTCTACGCCAAGATAAAGAAAAGCTAATGTGATCAGCTTCCTTCTTCCCACATTATCCATGAGGGCGCCTCCGATTATCATTGTAAATAAGCCCAAGAGTACAGACTCTAAGTTAATAATCTCGATCTCAGCGCGGCTGAATCGCTGTGAGGCGATATTACTAACAATTATGTCTACGAGTAAGAAGAGGAACCAAACAAACAAATAAAGGTAGACCACTAGGCGTGGCTGATATAAAAAAGCCAACTCTTCTTTTTTGCTACTCAGTACAGACTTTGAAGTAAGTAACATCAATGCAAGAACCTTGAAACTTAGGAAGAAGAGCGCCAATTGGACATATGAAGCTATGAACGCCGCAGAGATAAAGACAACAACGTAAACGAAAAATATCAGTATTCCACATGCGGATCCCCTATTTTCGAAAGTTGTACTATTCAAAAATTTGCTTATTATGTTTGGCACGCAAAGACCAGTAGTTACGCCACCGAGGACTGAATATAACATTAGTCCGGGCAAGCCATCCATCTTGTACAACAAAAATATTGCATAAACAACTCCAAACAGATTCCAAAGGACGTGGAATTTTTTCCCGACCTTGTGATGGATCCCACAACCAACTATGATAGAGAGTGTTGTAGATAGAAACAAGTATGACATGAAGATGAAGGCATTTTGACTTCCAATAAAGTCAGATATTAGAAAATGGAATGACGTGAGCTGGTAAATTGATGCTAAAGAAAGAACGACATAAATCGTAAATAACCATTGTGAAGTCAACAAATAAAGACCTTCACGCGTTGAGCTGCCTATGGAGCTAATTATTGACATCGATTGGAATTCTCTTGCGCACAATATTTAAAGGTTGACAATCTGTGGCACAATTATTCACTAACGAAAAATTTAAATGTTAGATTATCGTATATTTGTACATCTGAAAAACAATAATAACAATAACAGGGGATAAAAAAATGAAGAGGTATAATCCAACGGCTGTAAGGCTGTGGGTTCCAGGTTAAATATTTCGAGAGAAAATAGGAAAAAAGAATGGTGGGGGGTAAAAAAGTGAAGTATAATCCAACTGCTGTAAGGCTGTGGGTTCCAGGTTAAATATTGAATAGGGACAAGAGTTCCCTAGGGTCTCTGACCTTGGCAAGGAGTTCTTTGGATCTACTTACATAATCCTCTATTGTTGATTTGGTTTTCTGGAAGCCTTTGTTCTTCTCAACCAGGTCGACTATCTCTTTGAGGGATTCGAACCGATTATTCTCGATAAATGACCTAATTTTACTGCGAATTGCTTCGTCCTCCAGTGCAAAAATTACTGGTAAGGGAAGGCTTTCTTTCGTGATCCTTGAAGCGAGTTCGAATCGATCGTTGAAAGTATCTTCAATGTCGTCTCTCAGGATAACAATCATGCCCAATAGTCTTCCGAATTCGCCAAGTGCATCAATCTCCTCTTCCGATCCTCCACCGATTATCCCCCCGATACGCGTGTAGGATTCCACATCTGCAGCCTTCATTCTGACGATCTTCAGATAATCATTAGGAGAAACATCGAGATTTCTCACTAGCCGCAACTCCTCAATTTCTGCAGAACCGAGCTCATACAGTCCATTTTTTATGGTCTCGACCACCAACTCCACCCTCTCTCTCGGGAGGGTCTCCCTCAAATCGACTAGGTGGCAGAGCCCCTCGATCAGGAAGGCGTCTCCAATGAGGAGTGTGACCTCTTTGCCAAAGATACCTAAGGTCGTCTTTCTGCATTTCTCTGTTCTTATATAAGATCCGTCCACGATATCGTCATGGAGGTCGAATGCACCGCCCGCGAGAACCAGCGCTTTTGCCGCCGGGACGACTGATTCGGGTATTCCTCCGACTGCCCTGCATGCCATGACCATCAAGGCTGCCCTCGAGCAATCTTTCCACTTCTTTGAGAAGCTCTTGATAGCACTCCTCGCGGTCCGTGATGGGATCCGTGCTTTCAGTATACCTTGGAGCGCTGAATCTACGATTGGAAACCCAATGGTTTTGAGGGGATCTTTGGTTGACGGCAAGCCGATCACGCATACAATTAGCTTTTGTTTTTATAAAAGCGTAATTGGGCATCAAGAACGGAACCAGGCAGTAAAGACCTCCCATTTTTTAGTATGAAGTAAGAGGTGAATGCCAGAAACGAGAAATATACCTCCTAAAAGCAGCGTAAGATGAAAAACCATCTGGTAAAAACTTGCTAATATCAGTGAATATAGAGAAGCAATCGCGAGGGAAGGCCAATATGCGTTGTAAAACCAGTGTATGAGGATCGAGCTCTCGAAGCCAAAACGGAGGGCCGAGAAGCCGAGCACCAATCCAGCAATTAAGGCTGTCAAGAACTTCCCCGGACCCCATAAGCCTGATGCGGGATGTGCCAATGCAAATATTATTGAAGAAACGAACACAAGGGACGCCTCCAATCTCCTTAAGTCAGAGTTCCAACGGATGCCAAGCCTCTTTTTAAATATAGTAGGCTTGAAAAGAGCCAACATTATGTCACGGAGGCCAAGGATACCGATCCGGGTCGTACCTTCGGAGTGCATGATTAGATAAACAGCTACCGGGAGAAGCACTGGAAAGAGTCTGAAAATTACCTCTTCTACCACTGCGGAGAAAGACGAATTGAAGAGCCCCTCGAACATGTTATCAAACTCTACTCCTCCCACAGGTACACCCAACATCTCCTCGACTGAGTGAATTAGAAGGAAAAGAGTGAATGTGGTAGAGCATAAGAAGGGCATAGCGAGTAAAAAGTTGTCTGGCAGATGTACAGACTTGAAAGTCAGACATGAATTAATGACCCCTGGTTTTGAGGTTGCCGAGGAGGCGAAGCAGAGCGCAAAAATCAGAGACAAAAAGAGGAAAATCTTATCTGGACCGAATTCGAGCAGCAGCCATTCGGGTACAGAGTATGTATCCCATTGACCCCTGGAGATGAATTCAACACCATCGGCCGTAAAGTACATAGCCCAAATCGAAAGGGCTAACGAAAAAATATAAGTAAAAATGAAAAAGTCGGCTATCGCAATGTAAAACCATCTGATCAGCCCGCCTATTTTTCCCTCACCCCTGGCGTAAAATATGACGAGTCCTAGAAGTGGATCCTGCCGACGAGCACTTGGTTCTTGCTCACATCGGTCATGAACTCCACTCCACGTAGCTTCGGAAGTTTCAGTAGGAAATCGCGCTCAGTGATGATGCCCACCGGATTCCCGTTCGAAATGACTATCAGCGATCCTATATTAGACGCGTTCATGATCCTGACCGCGTCGCATAAGTCGACATCCGGTTCGACAGTCCTTGGGCTTCTGGTCGAGATCTTTGCTACATTAACTCGCAGGATGTATTCAGAGAGACCCTTCTTCAGCATATCATCCACAGAGGGGCTTGAAAGGAACCTGATAATGTCTTTCACGGTGACTATGCCCCATAATTCGATGCCATCAGTAACCGGGAGCCTGCGTATGTCGTTCCTGATCATAATCCTCATTGCATCAAGCAGCGTCGCTCTTACATCGATCGAGACTAAGGGTTCGGACATGATCTCTGAGACCCTAACGAACGTCTGCTGTGCCTTGAAGAGGCAGAAGAGGTGCCTCTCTGAGAGCGCCCCCCATATTGTGTTATCCTCGTTGAGGAGTGGCAACATACCGATATCGTGTTTTGCCATTATTCCCATGAGCTCTGGCAACGGTTCGGAGATCTTTGCTAGGATAGGATTCCTGTTCACAATTGGTTCTATCGGGGATCCTAAGATTGCACTGAGGTCGTCCATGTACTTTGAGCGCAAGGATGAGAACGTCTCCCCTCCGCCTAGGAAGTTAAGCAGATCCTTAGCGGAGATTATACCAGTCAGGGTCCTCCCGTCCTCTGAGACTATAGCATGTCTCACGCCTTTGTTGTTCATCAATAGTATGGCGTCCCTGACGGAGGTATGCGACGGGATCACCACGGCAGGAGGGTGCCTCGCGATCGACGTCGCTTGTAAACAGCTCATCCCTACCACTGCCGATTTATTAGGGTTGGTGAGAGTTAAAGTTGTTGGTGTACATCTTGTTCCTGCTCATCTACGATATCGAGGCAATCAAGGATCCGCACGGTATCCGGATCAGGCTGGTGAGGGCGCTCAGGAAGGGGGGAGCCTTCCAGATCCAGAGATCGGTCTGGCTGATTGAAGAGATAAAGTCCGAGCTCCTGAGGATCATTGACGAGTTCAGGAGAGCAGGAGGAGAAGTGAAGATCTCCGAGTGGCTCCCTAGATCGATTGGAGAGGTTGCCAAGGACACGATCCGTCTGAAAAAGGCGTTGGTCGCAGTCAATGGCGCCGAGCCATTCGTCTCGAAGTGGCACCTGAGGTTGTGCGAAGTGCTCGAGAAGGCAGGGTATTCGGTTGAAGTCAGACCTGCTAGCGAGAGCGCAGCGGAAGAGTACGAGGTGCTCACGGGCAAGAGGGTAGACTGCATCTCGAAGGCTAAGACCATAAGCAGGGTCTTGGACGAGATGGCATTAGACGATCTCGACGCATTAGTGATCCTCAACTTTGGGAGGTCGTCCCAGAGCGGCATAATGTTCATCGCCCAGACGATTTCAAATACGAAAGTGCTCAAAAACATGGGAAACATCCCAGTAGTGCATGTCGAGAGCCCCGGATGCCACGACTCCGGGGTCATTGTGTGGAGCGAGGCAGGCAGAGCCCTTGGGAAGAGGATCTCTGAGGAGCTCTCGGTACCCCTAATTGTTCCGAGCGTGGAAGTCAAGAGGGTAATCGTCAATGGAGGGAGGGAGATAAGGCAGATCCAGTACGCTAATCCAGGGGACACCATAATCCTCGACGGCAAACCTGTAGGGGAGTGCATATCTGACAAGGTTTACATCGTCGCAGAAGGGGGGAGAATAGTGGACATAATGGGAGGAAGGATGTTTCGGAAGAACAGCAAAAGCGTGAAATTCAGGTCGCTTGCTGAGACGATTATAAAAACGATACCAAAAAAAATTGATTAGTTGGGTGTTTTAGGAGTGGCTTTAACCGGAGCTGCTAGCTTCCTCCAAGCAAGGATTCCAGTAGCAAGGATCACCACCCCGACCAAAGCGATCCCTCCTACGAAGACCATCGATGGGGGCTGATACGAAATCCCCTTAGCCTTCAGACCTTCTAATGCCGCAGCAACAGTCAATGCCGGCGTACCTTCTGGCAATTCGTTCTTGAAAACCGAAAGAGGGTTCTCCGGGTTCCATCCGTGAGCGCGGAGAAGCTCAGCGGAGGTCTCATTGATTGCGATTCGGTTATTAGCACAGCTCGGTACGATCTTAGACCCCAGCAGTATTCTAGTGCTCTCCGGGGATACGCTGACGACGCTACCGTTCCTGATCTCGATGTGTATAGTCTCTGCGCTGCTCCCGTACCAGCTGTCGAGTACGTCAATGTTGACATTGGGATGAGCAGCGACGCTCCTCAGCATGCAGCCCGGGCAGCAAGTCCATATCCGCCGCCCCGTGTCAACATCAGTAAGGACTATGTTCCTTTCCATTTCAGGAGTGATCAGCATGCCGCATACTTCGCAGCGAGGAGTTGCGTAATACAGGTAGTATAAATACCCAGAAGCGCCTAGTATGGCTGCCGCCACAACTACAAATAAGGCTGGGACAACATACTTATTCATAAACTTCCCTTCAATCGATGAGTATTGAAGCGGCAATTAAAGGATTTTCGGAATTGAACTCCGAATTCAGAAAGGATTAGTGGACAATCAAACGATAGTAATATGAATCATTTGTTAAATCGAAAGAATAGTCTCTGCCATATATAAGGTGTCCGAGGGAACATAAATTAATACTAAATTGAGACTCTTTCCCATTGGATCCGGAAAGAGGGCGGACAGGAATTTCCTGACGAAGATCTGCCACACAGTAACATAAAACATAATGCACCTATCAAAATACTTATTAAAATAACAGACTTGCTATCGAGTATGAAACCGGTGTTCACGCTCGTCTCCATCGTAGTGGTATTGCTGATGTTCATTGTGCCTTTTACAATCCTTAGTACAGTTGAGGGACCTTACACAGCACTATTCTGGGTTTGTCTCTCTGGAGCGTATTTGGCTTTTGTATGGTTCGCATAG
>JASFYL010000016.1 GCA_030055575.1 Thermoproteota archaeon
CTCTCGACTGCCTCTTGGACACCCGTGCTGCCCCACCTGCTGAGCAGCTCCCTTATCCTCCTCAGCCCGTCCCTTTGCCGCTCGCTCAGCTCTCCCTCTTTCAAGATCTTGAAGTCTTGGTCTCCAGGGCTGTAGCTGATGATCCCCTTCTTGGCAGCGAGCCTTAACGCCAGCTCTGCTTCAGCCGAGCAGGGCACCACAGTCCTGTCCCTGAACTCCGCCTTCAGTCTCTCGAAGTTCTCCTCTGCCTGCCTCACGTCGATCTTATTCGCGGCTATAACCATCGGCTTCGAGACCCGCCTCAGGGCTTCGACGAACAACCTGACATCCCCATCGGTCCACTCGTCTATCCTCTTCTGTTTTAGCTCTCCTTCGGAGGAGATTGCTTCAATCACGTGGCGCCTGCTCACCATCAGCCCAGTCAGCCTCTCGGTCAGGAGCGTCACGCCGTCCTCCTTGAGTTGCCTTATCCCCTTGACAATCCTGTCCCAGTCCTTTTTCAGAATCCCGCTCATCCACATCGTTATCTCGTATTCCAGGAACCGTACGTCGTCGATCGGGTCCCGCGTCCCGGGAGGGCAGGCGTTCCCGTTGGCGTCTGTACTGCCAGACGCATCCACTACCTGGATGAACCCATCTGCCTGGCGCAGGTCGTCCAGGAACTTGTTGCCCAGTCCGCGTCCCTTATGCGCGTCTGGGACAAGCCCAGCTACATCCACGAGCTTCACTGGAACCCATCTCGTCCCCTCGGTACAGACCGAATTTACGGGATTGTCAATGACGCCCATCTCCCTGCAGACGCACTTTACACGTATGTTGGCGATCCCGTGGTTTGGCTCTATCGTCGTGAATGGCACAGCGCCTATCTTTGCAGGAGCCAGCGTGCTCGCGCAGAAGAATGTTGACTTTCCGACATGCGTCTTACCGACCAGACCTGCAATCATCTTGAACCTTGAACTCCCTGCGTGCGCTAAAAAATCTATTCGCCTCGTGGGATTATAAAACAACCGATCAGGATGAAGGAATCAATACTTCTCGTTTGTGCCGTCTCGACCATGCAGGGGTTGGCACTATCCAGTCCGATACTATGTTGGGCATAAACTATTTTACGACGCATGGCAATCTAGAAGTCGCCGGGTGTCATGAGATGAGAGTACTTATCGCAGACGAGGTCGACGCAGAATGCCCTGCCAAACTCCGGGCTGCAGGGTTTGAGGTTCATGAGAAGTTCGATATCACCCCCCAGGAGCTGAGAGAGACCATCGGGCTATACGATGTGCTAGTGGTCAGGAGTAGGACAAAAGTTACCCGTGATGTGGTCGAGTCCGCGAAGAACCTTAAGATGATCGGAAGGGTGGGGGTGGGGTTGGACACGATAGATGTAAAGGCGGCAGAGGCTGCAGGCATCAAGGTCGTGAATACCCCTGAGATGTCCACGGTCGCAGTAGCAGAGCTTGTGATGGGAATGATGCTGGGTCTCGTTAGGAAGATCCCACAGGCTGACGCTTCCATGAAAAACGGTCTCTGGGAGAAGAAGAGGTTCCACGGAAGCGAGCTAAGCGGCAAGGTGCTAGGCGTGGTCGGATTCGGGAGGATAGGTAGGGCGGTCGCAGAGAGATCAAGGGCATTCGGGATGAGTATCCTCGTTTACGATGTTGTGGTGGATGAAGCAGCACTCTCGCGTGTAGGGGGAGTCCGCGTGCCTGCGCTCGAGGAGCTGCTTTCCAGGTCCGACATCGTAACAGTCCACGTCCCGCTCTTGCCTGAGACCAAACGCATGTTCAACGATGCCGCGTTCTCCTCAATGAAGCACGGGTCATTCTTCATAAATGCCTCAAGGGGAGAGGTAGTCGACACCGCTGCACTCCTCAGGGCACTGAAGAGCGGTAGGTTGGCTGGCGCGGCTTTGGATGTCTTCGAGCACGAGCCACCCTCGACCCCGGAAGAGCGGGAGCTGATCTTGATGCCCAACGTTATCGCCACACCCCACATCGGCGCCCAGACTGGGGAGGCTCAATCTCTCGGCGCAGTTCTCATCGCCGAAAACATTATAAACGCCTTCAAGACGCTTTAGTCTGCGGTTGGTGCTAGAGATAATGTCTGCTTACAAGTATGTGGGGGAGGCATGGAGGAGGCCGGGAGAGGGCTTGGTGAGGAGCCTTCGCAGGGAGCGCCTGATGAAGTGGCGCCGAGAGCCGGCGGTCTGCCCGATAGAGCATCCCACAAGGATTGACAGGGCAAGGTCGCTCGGTTACAAGGCAAAGCCGGGAGTTACTGTGGCTAGGGTGAGAGTGATCAGGGGACCGATGAACATAAGCCGCCCCAACTCAGGCAGAAGACCAAAACGGATGGGCATCTACGGTCTCACAGTCAACAAGAGCGTTAGGTGGATAGCCGAAGAGAGGGCTGCCAAGAAGTTCCCTAACATGAACGTGATCGGCAGCTACTGGGTCGCCTCAGACGGTAGGTTCGCTTGGTACGAAGTGATCCTGGCGGATCCGTCCAACCCATCTGTCGCAAACGACAAAAATCTCTCCTGGGTCGCGCATCCTGCTCAGCGGAGCCGCGTATTCCGAGGTCTAACCGCGGCAGGTAAGAGGGCTAGGGGCCTTTAGCGGTGCGTTGCTCATACGTCATTTCTAGCAACGCAGCATTTTTTGTCCTGTCGCCTCGGGTGCCCTTATAAATGATCTCTAAGGTCTCTATTAGTCTGATCTGCCACGCGACGGAGGATCCAAAGAAAGTAGAGTGGGCACTGCTGAACTCGATCCCAGAAGGATTGAGAGGTGTGGTGAAGATAAACGCGACCCTCGCGAAAGGACATCACGGGAACGAGATCAGGTTAATTTCACTCGATGAGGAAAGCCCTGCTGCGGGGGAGATCGTCAATCATATCATGAACCTTCTCCCCGTCGGGGATCGTATCAGGATAAGGGATGAGCTTGACCGATTCTACGACTCAAGGTCTACGGTATTCCTCAGACTTGACAAGCAGAAGGCATTTGGGGGGCAGCTCCGCCTTTCCGAGGGCGACGATATCATGAGGGTGAAGATATCCTTAGATCTAACGAAAGGCAACATAGCCGAGCTTCTCCAGCTTTTGGATCTGGCATGAATTTTTTATTCCTCCTTCAATAATGAGTACATGAAGGTACACACAACGGGGAGATAGTTGTTTGAAATGCAGGGAGCTCAGGACGAGGTATGTCGTATTCACAGGGCTGGGAGGTCTAGACCCGAGGACGATACCTGGAGCACTAGCGAAGTATCTTCCCCCGGAGTCTAGGATAACTGTGGTGGATTCAGACAAACAGAACGCGATCTTACGCCTGGATCAGAGGGCACTCGCGTCCATAAGATCTCATCTCGGTCGCGAGATAGCAATCCAAATCGGAGAGATGCGCATCACATCCGTTGTGGCTACGGGGAGCGTGAAGAAGGCAAAGGAAAAAATAAAAGCCATTCAGACAATTAGGGATTGGGGATGAAGAAGCCGTCCCAGTCAAGTCAGAATGCTAAGGATGTTGAACCTGCGACGGACTGAGGGCGAAAGCCCCGCAGGGGCAAGCCCTGCGCCCACTTTGCGTATGTAAAGTCATTCTTATAAAAAGGAA
The DNA here is from genome assembly GCA_030055575.1 of Thermoproteota archaeon. Lineage (GTDB taxonomy): Archaea > Thermoproteota > Methanomethylicia > Methanomethylicales > Methanomethylicaceae > Methanosuratincola. The sequence continues at coordinate 3,615 of JASFYL010000016.1, forward strand.
AGCGATTTTTTATCATTTTCTAAATTTTTTCAAACAAAAGCGCTGCGTCACTGAACTTATCCACAGTATTCGCTTTATAATTTGAAATATTTACCAATCGCGATGGCTCCTGTTAATTTAATTTCATTTTCTCAGCGATATCTTTAAAAGCTATTGAATAATATTCCATCTGGTCTGCGGAGGATCGTGAGGATGTCCCTGCTAAACGACAAGGCGCGCGACAGTCTTATCAGGGCGCTGAGGGGAGAGCGTATAGACTATTCCGAAGAAGAGGTCGTAGAGACTGAGTCCCCCAAGATATACAAAGATCTTTTCCCATTCGACTCACCGCCTAAGATGCTTTGGGACGGTATAGACGTGCCCATGGAAGTCCCAGAGAACCTCTGGATCACCGACACGACTTTCAGGGATGGGCAACAATCTAGGGAGCCATACACCGTCGATCAGATAGTCGAGCTCTACAAGTTCCTTCACCGGATCGGGGGTCCGAAAGGGAAGATACTGATGTCAGAGTTCTTCCTCTACACCCCAAGGGACAAGGAGGCTGTCTCCAGGGTCAGGGATCTGGGGTTCGAGTACCCGAGGATAACTGGTTGGATAAGGGCTAGCAAGGAGGATCTCGCTGTCGCCAAGGCGAGCAAGGTAGACGAGGTAGGGATGCTAGCTTCGATATCTGATTACCACATATTCTTCAAGTTCAGAGGACTGAGCCGATCCCAAGTGATCAACAAGTACTTGGAAGTGGTCGAAGAGGGTCTCAAGTCAGGGATAATCATGCGTGCACATGTGGAGGACTGCACACGGGCTGACATCCTTGGAGTCGTGGTGCCCTTCGCGAAGCGCCTCATGCGCCTCTCGGAGAAGTACGGCTTGCCAGTGAAGCTGCGCGTGCCTGACACTCTGGGATTGGGTTTGCCCTGGCCCAAGGCCGCGCTCCCTAGGAGCGTCCCTAAGATATTCTACCTGATGCGACACCTGGCTGGCGTACCATCCGAGTACTTGGAGTTCCACGGACACAACGACTTCCACATGGGGATCGCGAACGCCACGGCTGCTTGGCTGTACGGTGCATCGCTGAACAACACTACCCTCTTGGGGATAGGGGAGCGCGCTGGGAATGTCCCACTCGAGGCGATGGTCTTCCTTTACTCTGGAATCAAGGGCACGCTTGACGGGATGAATACAATTGCAATCACCGAGATGTCGCAATACTACAGGAGGACGATAGGGTACTACATACCCCCCTACTACCCTATAGTCGGGAAGAACTTCAACGTGACAAGGGCCGGGATCCACGCAGACGGTGCACTTAAGAACATCGAGATGTACTTGCCCTTTGATACAGAGAAGCTCCTCGGGGTCCCTCCGGGCGTTTCCATCACGCCGTACTCTGGAAACGCCGGGGTGGCGTTCTGGATAAACTACTACTTCGGCCTGAAGAACGGCGAGAGAGTAGACAAGGACAGCGAGGGGGTGATGAGGATATACAAGGAGGTCTTAAAGAAATTCAACTCGGGGGAGACCTTGTCCATCAGCGACGAGGAGATGCTGAGCCTGGTCGAGCAGCACATGCCGGAATTCTATGAGACTAACAAGCACCGTATAGCCAGACAGTGAACATACCGTACACCTTTTTAGACTCCTTACCGATAATAACAATGTGGCGTTTGTATGAGTCGAAGGGTGATCAGGGGTTTTTTGAGGAGCGATGGAACCCCGAACTTCTCCAATAATGTCTACGAAAAACCAAGGGAGCTGGACTTCATAATCCAGAAGCCCGTGCATTCGGCGACTGCGAACACCCCGATAATAAAGGCGATCGACCTTATGCTCACAAAAGGGATCAGGAGGATTCCCATCACAACCACAAAGAACGGGCTCATCGGGATAGTCACCGCAACGGATATGGTTAACTTCTTCGGCGGCGGGGAGAACTATAACATCGTCAAGCTGCGGTACGGGGGGAGGTTCTTCTCGGCACTCTATGCCCCGGTGGAAACCATTATGTCTAGGGAGGTCGTCTCCGCCGATGTTAAGGAGAGCTTCTCCGAAGTCCTAGAGAGGATGATACGCGAGAACGTGGGCTCGGTGCCAGTAGTTGATGATGGATCTCTGGTCGGGATAATCACCGAGTATGATGTTGTCAAGTATCTATCAGGGAGAACCATGACGGGGACGGTAGAAGAATACATGTCACCGAATCCCGTAATGGCTTCGCCAGAAATCTCGATAAAGTCTGCGGCAAGGCTAATGGTCTCTAATGGGTTCAGGAGGATACCTCTCGTGGATGGCTCCGAAGTGAAGGGCATCGTCACAACGATGGACATAGTAAGGTTCTTCGGGGAAGGCAAGGCATTCAGGAAGATAATGATCGACGAGATGGATCAGGTCATCTCTACCCCCGTTAGGGAGATAATGAGCAGGGGGGCAGTGACAGTCGATCCTAAGGCCCAGCTTGGCGATGTAGCCCCGCTTATCAGGACGAGCGGAGTTGGGGCGGTGTTGGTGGAGGACAGGGGAGCAATCGTGGGCATATTGACCGAAAGGGATCTGCTTATGGCGCTTGCGGTAGATTAGGTAAAATGCGAAAAGAATATAAAACGTGCCTAGTCTTTAAAGCTGAAGGTCAGAAAACATTACTGTAATGTTTCGCTGTTATATGTGGTGATATGCGATGTTCAGCCCTCCGGGAATGGGATACGACAGGGCAATCACGATCTTCTCTCCAGACGGGCGCCTTTTCCAAGTAGAATATGCTTTGGAAGCAGTGAGGCGAGGTTGGACTGCCATCGGGATAAGGTGCACGGACGGCGTAGTGCTCGCGGTTGAGAAGAAGCGGATCAGCCCGCTTATAGACCCTTCTTCTATGGAAAAGATCCTCAAGATAGACGAGCATGTGGGTGCCACATTTGCAGGCCTCTCTTCCGACGCTAGGATCCTGATCGAACGCGCAAGGCAAGAGGCGCAGATAAACAGGATGCTGTACGACGAGGTAATTGATGTCGAGGTCCTGACGAAGAAGGTGAGCGAGGTAAAGCAGATCTACACACAGCATGCCGGCGTTAGACCCTTCGGTGTGGCGCTACTGATCGCCGGCGTGGATAGGTTCGGACCCCGGCTCTTCATGACCGAGCCGAGCGGGGCATATGCTGGGTACTACGCCGTAGCGATCGGGGCCGGGAGCCAGGTTGCGACAGAGTTCTTCGAAAAGAACTACCAACAGGATACTACGATAGAGGATGCGATAGTGCTGGCCCTCAAGGCACTGGCCTCGGTTGTCGAGGGCGGCCTTGACCCGCTTAAGGTGGAGATGGCGATCCTCAGAGGCGAGACGGGACGTTTCGAGAACATGCCCACCCAGCGGCTGGTCGAATATATCGAGAAACTAAAGGCGTAGGTCCATGCCTAAAGAAGAGAAATCGGTAATTGCGCGGCTAGTGATCCGAGGGGAGCACTTCGAAGTCCTGGTTAACCCTGACCTTGCCTGGCACCTTAAGAACGGCAAAGAAGTAGACTTCAAGGAACTACTGATAAGCGAGATGATCTACAAGGACGCGAGCAAGGGTCTCAAGGCGTCCGAGGAATCTGTAAAGAAGAACTTCGGCACAGAGGACGTTAACGCAGTGGCCTCAGCGATAATCAAGAAGGGTGAGCTACAGCTGACCACCGAACAGAGGCGGGAGATGATCGAGAGTAAGAGGAAGCAGATCATAAACTTCATATCCCGAAACTGCGTCGATCCGAAGAGCGGACTTCCACACCCGCCGCAGCGGATCGAGAACGCAATGTCTAACGTGAGGTTGAGTATAGACCCGTTCAAACCAGTCGAAGAGCAGGCGCAGGAGGTAATCAAGGCCCTCAGGACGGAGCTTCCACTTAAGGTCTCCCAGGTGGTCGCAAGGCTGAGCATTCCTGCGGGCAACGCAAAGAGGGTTTATGCCGCAGTATCGAAGATGGGCACAGTTGCGCGCTCTGAGTGGCTCCCAGACGGGTCTTGGCGGGGCGAGCTTGTATTGCCGGCTGGGATCCAGCAGAACTTTGTAGATCGCGTGAACGAAATCACTCGTGGTAACTGTAGTATCGACATAAAAAAGATCTGAGGTGGTTGAATGACAACTTTCTTTGAAGCGAGACAGCTGGTGTCTCCTGGGACACTTCTTGCCGAGGGGAACTACCAGGCTGGATTTAATGTATATCGGGAAAATGGGAAGTATTACGCCTCGATGGTCGGTCTTGCTGACGTGAGGAACAACATGATATCCGTGATCCCTCTGAGGGGCTGCTACATCCCTCAACCGGGTGATATCGTCATTGGCAAGGTGGTAGAGTGCATCTCCACAGCCTGGATGCTCGATATAAGGTCTCCCTATCAGGGCGTTCTCTTCGCGTCAGAGTTCCTCTCGAAGCCGCTGAACCCCCTCAAAGAAGAGGCTCGACGGTACTTGGATGTCGGGGAGATGGTGATCGCTACTGTAATCGCCTTTGACAGGACGAGGAACCCGTCCCTTACCGCGAGGGATCACGGGCTTGGGAAGGTCCACCGCGGCACAGTGATAGATGTCGATTTCACTAGGGTTCCTCGGATAATCGGGAAGAAGGGGTCCATGATAACCATGCTCAAGAAGGAGACTGGGGCGCAAATACTGGTGGGTCAGAACGGAAGGGTCTGGATCTCGGGAAAGTCGCGTGACGAAGAAGCAATTATCGCCGAGGCGATCCGGAAGATCGAGGCGGAGGCTCACACAACCGGTCTAACCGACAGGATTAGGGAGTTCTTGGTCAACAGCAGAAGGTGATTTTATGGAAGAATTGAAAACTAGACTGATATCCGATGATGGAATCAGGTGTGATGGGAGGAGGCTAGATGAGATCAGGCCCATCAAGTTCCAAATAGGAGTGCTCAACAACACTGACGGCTCAGCTTATGTCGAGTGGGGAAGGACAAAGATTCTTGTAGGAGTCATGGGTCCAAGGGAGTCCCACCCTAAGCACCTGGCTCTGTCTGACAAGGCGAGGGTGGAGGCATACTACAGGATGGCATCATTCTCGGTAGAGGAGTGGAAGTCCCCAGCCCCCTCTAGGAGGGAGGTGGAGCTCTCGAAGGTCATCAGGGAAGCGCTCGAACCTGCAATATTCGTCGAGCTCTTCCCGAGGACGAGCATAGACATATTCATAGAGGTGTTGCAAGCCGACGGGAGCACGAGGTGCGCTTCCATATCCGCAGCGTCCTTGGCACTTGTGGATGCCGGAATCCCAATGCGCGACCTTGTGGCGAGCATCGCCGTGGGAAAAGTCGAGGGGAAGCTGGTCCTCGATGTCCAGGACAAGGAGGACAAAGCCGGAGACTCGGATATGCCGATGGCATACATGCCATCCAAGAATGCCGTTACGCTCCTCCAGATGGATGGGCAGATTACCCATGATGAGTTCATACAATCGATGGAGCTCCTCAAGAAAGGGTGCCTGGAGGTCTATAAGAAACAGAAGGAAGCCATAGAGGCACACTTCAAGGGAGCGATCTCTAATGTGGAGGAGGCTTGAGCGATGAGTCAGCGAATAGTCCCGACCGTTAAAAAAAGGCAGATAATCGAACTTGCGGACAGCGGGAAGAGGATGGACGGAAGGACGCTGACCGACTATAGGGAGATCAAGATACAGACAGGGATCGTGGACAAGGCGGAAGGCTCGGCGATGGTCTCGATCGGCGGGACCAAGGTCGTGGCCGGCGTGAAATTTGAGATCGGCGACCCCTTCCCCGACATACCGAACGAGGGGGTGATGCAGGTAGGTGCCGAATTCGTGCCGTTCGCTTCGCCAGACTTCGAGCCTGGAAAGCCGGACGAGGTCGCAGTTGAGCTCGCCAGGGTCGTCGACAGAGGCCTAAGGGAATCCAAAATACTCGAGACGTCGAAGCTCTGCCTGATCCCAGGAAAGAAGGTCTGGATAGTACATGTCGATGTCTACATCCTCGACCACTGCGGGAACCTGATCGACACTGCGGCTTTGGCGGCACTCTCCGCGATGCTCACTGCCACCATGCCAGAAGCTGCTGTCGAGGGAGAGAACATAAGGCTGACCGGCAACCGCCTCCCGATGCCCATCACAGGAATACCGATCAATGTGACCTTGGCTAAGATAGGAAACAGGCTATTCGTCGATCCCTCCCTCGAAGAGGAGGAGGTGCTCGACTGCCGCTTCAGCGTCGCATTCAAGGAGAACGGCATGCTCTGCGCGATCCAGAAGGGCGAATCCGGGTATTTCACACCAGAGGAGATCCTGCGGGCGGTAGAGATAGCTAAAGATAAAAGCCAGGAGATCCGCAAGAAGGTGGTTGAGCTACTGAAACTCAATGATGGAGCGGTTGGTGGTTCATGATGGGAAAGACAAAGTCTGTGAAATCAGTAGGGAGGTTCGGTCCGAGGTACGGTGCTACCCTAAGGAAGCGCCTCCTAGCGATCGAGCAGAAGTCGGAGAAAGGTCTCAGGTGCCCCAAGTGCAAGACGGCTGACAAGCTCGTAAGGGTGGCTGCCGGCATATGGGACTGCAGGGCTTGCGGCGTAAGGTTCGCTGGCGGCGCATTCGTGCCGCAGACCACGCTGGGCAAGACACTGACGCCCGAGGAGCTCAAGCTGAAGTAAACCTTTTGTCGGACTCCCATGGCAATCCTTGTGACCACCTCCCTCAGGCCGAGCCAGCGCACGAGGACGCTATGCAATGAGCTAAAAGCCTCATGCGCTGCTTTCTCAAGTTTCACGAGGGGGAAGTTCAGCCATTCGTATCTCATGGAGTACGCGAGGGCAAAGGGCGCTTCGCGGCTGTGGGTGATAAACAGCCGATTCGGGGGACCAAAGCTCATAGAGTGCTTCGACCTCAGGGGTGAAGAGCCTTGCGCTTCCTTCCTCCTGAACCATGTCCAACTCCTCCGGGAGATGAGCATCAAGTCTCCGAAGAGCACGAGGCACAGGCAGCTCGTCCTGATCCCCCCCGAATCCTCCGCACTCCAGCCGATCTTCGAGTCCATCAGGCTCGCGACAGGGGAATGCGAGGCCGGAAGAGCCGCCTCCGGCAAGTTCACCGAGCTCCACATCCAACCTTCCCGGGGGTTAGTTGAGCTCTTCCTCATAGACAGCGTCACGAAGCTCCCATGTGGGCCGGCACTTTACATCAAGGCGTTCAGAAAGGCTGGATGTGATCTATGAGGATCGCCGCCTCTTTAAAGATCAACTTCGACGACGAGACCAAAGCTTCACGGATCTACGCTGCCATTCTGCCCGAGGTTAGGAGCACCAAGCCAGGCGTGGCTCGAGTATCCATGTCTTTGGAGGGGACCTCAATCCGCCTCGAGATAGGCGGCTCCTCCCTCGCAGCTGTGCGCGCCCTACTCAACTCTTATATACGCTGGCTGTCTACTTCTTTTGAGGTTATGAGCTTAGGTGGTTGATGATGGCTGAAAAGATACCTCCACAGGTACAGAACCAACTGATCAGATTCCAAGAGTTGCAGGAACAACTCAAGGCGATCATGCTTAGGAAGCAGCAGTTCGAATACGAGAGCAGGGAGCTTGAGAAGGCGCTTAACGAGAGCAAAAACCTCGCGGACGACGCTGTCATGTACAAGTCGGTGGGGGTCCTACTCTTCAGGACCGAGAAGCAGAAGGTCGTCTCTGAGCTCACGGAAAAGAAAGAGGAGATCGATCTCAGGATAAAGACAGTCGAGAAGCAGGAGGTCCGCCTGAAGCAGCAGCTCGAGGAGCTAAGGAAAACCATAATGGATCAGGTGGCTGGAAGACCTCCCGCGTCCGGATAGTGCTCCCCAGTTGAACCCGCTTCCTTCAAAGGACGAGATCGAAGAGCTCTGCATGCTTGGGGAGAGGGTAGCGCGGGAGTACGTCCTCTCGGCAGTCGACAGGCACCTTGTGAGATCCTTGGACGTGAGGGTAGTATCGGAGGTCTCGGAGTCTGGGATTGACTTTAGCGTAGATGTCGAGTTAAGGGTGGACCCTGTGGTGACCATGGAGATCGAGAGGCTGGCTGACGCCGCAGCGGAACGGGCACTCGGTGCGATCGACGACGCGTTGCGGGCGAGAAGAAGTGCCTGACCTATTGAAGTTCCTGTCCTCCTACCGGAGGATCGCAGTTGTATGCCACCCGAATGCCGACCCGGACTGCCTCGGCTCAGCCTATGCACTCCGTACAGCGGTCCGTGCCGCATCCCCCCGAACAGAGGTCGAGATCGTAGTCCCGGAAGGCATCAATGCCGCTGCGTCGAAGATGGTCGAGTCTCTTCGCCTGGAGTTTGTTACCTCTCTGCCCACCGAGTGCGAACTCGCAGTCTTCGTTGACATGCCTTCGCTAGACCAGTTGCCCGAGATCAAGGCAGCTCTCCATTCCAGAAGGACCCCCTATGCTATAATAGACCACCATACCCCGGAGAAGGATTCGCTGGAGGGGGCTGTCTTCTCGATAACCACTAGGATCTCTTCGACATGCGAGATCATATACAACTCCATCCCGAAGAAGTATTTGGACAGGCAGTCCCTGCTAGCACTGCTTACGGGGCTGATATACGACTCTAGGCGCTTCTTGATCCAGCCGAACTCGTCGATATCTGCCGCAATCAGAATAATCCGCAGGGGTACCGATTACGCCGCTGCCGTGGAGATGCTGCTAAACGACCAGGACATCTCGGAGAGGATTGCAAAGCTCAAGGGGGCAGCGAGGGTGAGGATCTATCGCGCGAGGGATTGGCTTTTTGCGACCTCCCGGGTCGGATCCTTCGAGGCTTCGGTCGCCAGATCTTTGGTGGATCTCGGCGCGGACCTGGCGCTTGTTGCGAGCGGGGACAGCGGCCCCTCTCGGGTGACCGGCCGTCTCAGCGAGCGGTTTCAGAAAGCGACATCCTTAGATCTAGCCGAATCCGTCATGCGTCCCTTGGCGGAGCGGTTCTCCGGGACCGGAGGTGGTCACCCTTCTGCTGCAAGCGCAAAGACGGCTGCGGGAGAAGAGGAGGCACTGGCTGCCGCACTGTCTCTGGTCTCCGCGGCACTGGGTCTATCCCAAGACGAGTTGAAAGAGGTATCGACGCAGGGCTGAGTAGCTACATTTATTAGAGCTCCGCTTTCTCTGATCAGTGCTCCCGGTGATGGTCTTGCCTATCATTGAAGTAAAAGGTCTCACCTACACCTACCCAGAGTCCGAATCCCCTAGCCTGAAAGATGTAAACTTTAAAGCCGAGGCAGGAGAGTTCGTGCTCGTGACCGGCCCTAGCGGCTGCGGCAAGACCACGTTCTGCAGAGCTCTGAATGGGCTGATACCTAACTCTTACGGCGGAGAATTCAGGGGGAGCGTCGTAGTGGACGGACTCTCCACGACCTCCACGCCCGTCTACGAGCTTGCCCAGCGGGTCGGACTGGTCTTCCAGAACCCTGAGAACGAGCTGTTCTGCACGACTGTCGAGCGGGAGGTGGCGTTCGGTCCAGAAAACCTTGCCCTCTCGCGAGAGGAGATCGCGATGCGCGTCGAGGAGGCCCTCTCCACGGTCGGGATCCTACACCTCAAGGAGAAGTCCCCCGAAGAGCTCTCCGGAGGTGAGCAGCAGAAGGTGGCGATCGCGGCACTCCTTGCAATGAAACCGAAGATCCTTGTGCTCGACGAGCCGACCGCGAACTTGGATCCGTTGAGCGCGAAGTCTATACTCGAGTTGATGAGCAGGCTAAACGAGTCCGGGGTCACGGTAGTGCTTGTCGAACACAGGCTCGAGATGGTCAGCCACATGGCGGACCGGTGCATCGTGTTCGACGGCGGCAGGATCGTGATGGACGGTTCCCCTGAGGATGTGCTGTACTCCGATAGCGTCGCAGATTTGGGGATTGGGATACCCAAGGTCGTGCTCGTCTCGAAACACCTCAACAGGAGCAGGAACGGCTCACTAAGGTGCCTCACTCCTGACGGACTGGCATCGTACGTGAGGGGGTTTCCTGTTTGATCAGCGTCGAGGGCGTCACCTACTCCTATGGAGGGGATGTCGTTGCCTTGGACGGTGTAAGCCTCGAGGTGGGGGACTCCGAGCTCCTTGCGATCGTTGGGGAGAACGGGGCAGGGAAGACGACCCTCGTAAAGCACCTAAACGGTCTGCTCAAGCCTCAGAAGGGTAAGGTATTTGTGGGCGGAATCGACACCAAGGAGACCACCGTCGCTAGGATCGCGAGGAAGGTAGGACTGGTCTTCCAGAACCCTGACCACCAGCTCTTCGCCGAGACCGTAGAGAAGGAACTCGCCTTCGCACTGACGAACTTCGGCGCCTCCCCGGAGGAGATCAGGAGTAGGGTAGAATGGGCGCTTGCCGAGTTTTCCTTGGTTAAGTACCGGGACCGCTCGCCTTTCACGTTGAGCGGTGGCGAGAAGAAGCGCGTCTCGCTCGCCTCGGTCCTCTGTTACGACCCTGAGATCATCGTCTTGGACGAGCCCACTACAGGCCAGGACAACCTGCAGAAGACGAGGCTTGCCGGACTCCTCACCAAGCTCAATCGCCAAGGGAAGACCGTCATCGTGGTCACCCACGACATTGAGTTCGTAGCTGACTTCATACCCAGGGTGGTAGTGATGTCGAGGGGGAAGATCATTGCAGACGGGAAGGCAGAGGAGGTGTTGGTTGCTAAGGAGGTTATGGAGTCCTCCTCCCTGCTCCCGCCCCAGCTGGCTGAACTATCCTGGAAACTCGGCCTCAAACATCCATCCATAAAATTGGACGTTGTGATCGGGGAGATCTCTAGGATGCTGGAGGCGTCTGCAAAATGAAAGTCTTCAAGGCATTCGAGTTCAAGAGGGGCTCTACGGTTCTCCATCAGATTGACCCCCGTTCAAAGCTGGTCTACTTGATCCTCTTCACATTCCTAACAGTCTACTTCACTAATCCGGTCGCCCTCCTCGCGATATTCCTATCGTTCCTGCCGATGGTGTACATCGGGAAGATATCTGCGCGTTGGCAGCAGTCCCTGCGCGGGGCCCTGTTCTTCATCGTTTTTATATTCGTCTTCAACTTTATTGCGACGGTCTATCCATCGTGGAACTTCTACGGAGCTGCGGTCTCCGGAATAGCCATGTCGCTGAGGTTCCTAAACCTCATCTCCGTCTTCTCCATATTCTTCCTCACCACATCGCCCGAGGACCTGACGCAGTCGATGGTCCAGCTAAGGGTGCCATACGACTACGCACTGACCTTCAACATGGCGATGCGCTTCGTACCGACGCTGAGCAGGGAGGCGCAGTACATCATGGACGCCCAGCGTTCCAGGGGTCTCGAGATGGAGCGGGGGAACTTCATCGCAAGGATCAGGAACTACATCCCAATACTCGTGCCGTTGATCATCAGCTCCTTCAGGAGGGCAGAGCTCGTCGCAGATGCGATGGAGTCTAGAGGCTTCGGGGCGAGCAAGAAGAGGACCTCCCTCTACGTCCTTAAGATGAGCCAAACCGACGTCCTATTCATACTGATAGTCTCGACCGCGGCATTGGCGCTCTTCTGCCTTAACCTCCTCCTCTAGCTAACCAAGAGAATGTCATGAAAGCGGGAAAAATCAAATACCTTTAAATTACCGGAAAAGTTAGCTCCTATCAGGTTCCTATGTCCTCCAAAGACTGTCTCGTTAAGTGCTTCATGCGAGAGATGGCAAACTACGTCCTTTACGCTTCAAAGATAATCAGTGACGAGGAGGTTGAACATGCCATCTCAATGCTAATCGAAACAAACAGGGAAGGCAAGAAAATAATGGTCGTTGGTGCGGGGAGGTCTGGCCTAGCGGGCAGGGCGTTCGCCATGAGGCTCATGCACCTTGGCTTCAACGTCTACGTCTTCGGTGAGACGATCACCCCTGCGCTCGGTCAGGGTGACCTCATCATTTCAATATCCGGGTCCGGAACGACGCGCCTCGTGGTCACATCTGCAACTGCCGCGAAGGAGATGGGAGCTAGGATACTTGCGATAACTTCGCACAGGGACTCTCCACTAGCGAGGCTCTCTGACCACATGGTGATCATCCCTGGGAGGACAAAGCTTGCGGCCGAGGACGACTACGTCATACGCCAGATCCTTGGGGCGCACGAGCCGCTCGCCCCATTGGGCACGCTCTTCGAGATTACGCTTAACATCTTCCTGGACAGCCTCGTGGCCGAGCTAATGCAGAGGCTCGGGGAGACCGAGAAGGACCTGAGAAAGAGACACGCCACCATAGAATGATCTCCGCGCTGGGTAGGCTGGGGGCTGTTTCCTAGCCCTCGAACCCCTCCACCCCCCAACCATAAGAAACTTTTAAAAACAAGCGAGTGTTTCGCCTCTTGTAGCGAGGCGTAAAAATTGCCGAAGTATAAACAGACTGAAGAAATCATAAAACTCATGAGTAACAAACTTAACGTTAGGAACATCGGTACACTTGCGCACGTCGACCACGGGAAGACCACGCTCTCTGATAGCCTTCTCGCAGGGGCAGGTCTCATCTCACAGAAGATCGCTGCGCAAGCGCTCGCGCTCGATTACGTGGAGATCGAGCAGCTGAGGCAGATGACTGTGAAGGCCGCGAACGTCAGCCTCCTCCACGAGAAGAACAACCAGAGCTACGTGATCAACCTCATCGACACCCCCGGACACGTCGACTTTACGGGTCATGTTACGAGGTCGCTGAGGGTCATGGATGGAGGCATTGTGGTAGTTGACAGCGTAGAGGGCGTCATGACGCAGACCGAAACCGTGCTGAGGCAGGCAATGGAGGAGAAGGTCCGCCCGCTCCTCTACGTCAACAAGGTCGACCGCCTGATCAAGGAGCTCAGGCTCAGCCCGCAGGAGATCCTGGAGAGGCTGCTTAAGATCATCCGGGACTTCAACGCCCTCCTCGAGACCTACGCAGACCCGGAGTTCAAGGACAAGTGGAAGGTCAACCCTGACAAGGGCCAGGTCGCCTTCGGATCTGCGCTTCACAAGTGGGGCTTCACGCTCCCGATCATAAAAGCCAAGGGAATGAAGTTCTCAGACGTGATCGACGCGTACAACAAGGGAGACATCGAGCGCCTCCAGAAGGAGTTCCCCCTGCACGTGGCTATCCTCGACATGGCAGTGGACCACATCCCCAACCCCGTCGAGGCGCAGAAGTACAGGATCCCGAAGATCTGGAGGGGGGACATAAACACGCCAATCGGGCAGGCGATGCTTAACTGCGACGAGAACGGGCCACTCGTCATCTGCGTCAACAAGGTCATCGTGGACCCCCATGCGGGGCCTGTAGTGACCGGCAGGATCTTCTCCGGCACCATACACGAAGGAGAGCCGCTCTACGGATTGATGTCCAAGACTGAAGGGCGCGTCCAGCAGGTAAGCCTCTACATGGGTCCGTACAGGGAGATCTGCCCTGAGATGTCGTCTGGCAACATCGTGGCGCTGCTAGGCCTAGAGAACGCCCGTGCAGGCGAGACCCTCGTAAGACCCGCGGACAAGGAGGCGATGTTCCCGTTCGAGAAGATGAAGTACATCAGCGACCCGGTCGTCACAGTGGCAATAGAGCCGAAGTACAGCAGGGATCTGCCGAAGCTCATCGATGCCCTGCACAAGATGGCGATCGAGGACCCGACACTCTCTGTGAAGATCAACCAGGAGACAGGGGAGTACCTGATCGCGGGCATGGGGAGCCTCCACCTCGAGATCGCGTTGTGGGATCTGAAGCAGAGGACGGGCGGGATAGAGATAACGACGACGCCGCCGATCGTCGTTTACAGGGAGAGCCTCACTGGTTCAGGCGGGCCCTTCGAAGGCAAGTCTCCGAACAAGCACAACCGCCTGTACCTGAAGGTCGAGCCCCTCAACCAAGAGACGATAGATCTGATACAGCAGGGGACGATCTACGAGGACATGGACGCGAAGGAGCGGGCGAAGATCCTGAGGGAGAAGGCGGGCTGGGACAACGAGGAGGCGAAGGGTATCTGGGCGATCGACAGCTACGTCAATGTCCTCGTCGACGCGACAAAGGGTCTCCAGTACATACGAGAGATCAAGGACACGATCATTCAGGCATTCCGCTTGGATGTCTCCGAGGGTCCGCTTGCTAGGGAGCCGATCAGGGGCATGAAGGTTCTGCTCGTCGACGCGAACGTCCACGAGGATCCGGCGCACAGGGGCCCTGGTCAGATAATGCCCGCGATGAGGGACGCGATGTTCTGCGGGTTCCTCTCATGCAACCCGATCCTACTGGAGCCGATCATCAAGCTTGACATGAAGGTGCCGCAAGACTTCCTCGGGGGGGTAACCCGGATAATCGCGGGTAAGCGCGGAAAGATCATCAGCATGGACCAGGTCGGGCAGGTGATGCACCTGGTCTCTGAGATCCCGGTCTCCGAGACTTTCGACCTTTCTGATCAGCTCCGCAGCGCCACTGCAGGGAAGGCATTCTGGGGCACGGAGTTCGCCAGGTGGTCCCCTGTGCCCTCGAGCCTGCTTGCGGACACTATAAAGAAGATACGCGAGAGGAAGGGGCTGCCGCCGAACCCGCCGACGCCTCAGGAATTCATGTCCATGTGAGCCCCCATTCTTTCCTTATTTTTGACATCGGTCGAGTATCTAGGGAAACTGCTAACTTACCATTTTTCATAGCCGCCTCATTTCGTAGAAGTGAGTTCGGGCTAATCGGGACGGGAACCACATCGCGTCTCCACTCTTCGAGTGAGGGAAAGTCTATTGAGCCACCCTCCGAAGACTGGCTTTGAAATCGAGTCGCTGAGAAGATCGAAGATTTTTTAAACCAGGATCCCGTGTAAAATGTGAGTTGCAGGGAGAGCGGCCGTGGTCTAGTCCGGTCTAGGATAGAAGCTTCCCAAGCTTCGGATCCCGGGTTCGAATCCCGGCGGCCGCACCAACCTTTTTGCCTTAAAAACGGCAAAAAGCTTGACCAAAAAGTTCTGGGTTCTTCGCAATCACGAAACGGGTACGGTACCGATGCAGGCTCAGGTACGGTACCGTTCGACCGCGAGGACTTCGAGAAGTTCGTTGTAGTGGACTTAGCCTGCAAGCGGAACACCGCCAGGGGGTATTCGGCGTGCCTCAGGGCGTTCCTCTCGAAGCACGACTTCACGATCGGGGGCATCCGGGACTTCCTGCTTACCGTCGAAAACCCTAACACCTACAACAACTACGTGAAGGCCTTCAAGGCTTACGCCAGGTTCCTTGGGCAGGAGCTGAAGATCAGGCAGAAGCCTAAGTTCGAGCCGGTCAGATTCCTGCCAACCCGAAAGGAGCTGCTGGAGTTCTACTCCGCCTTGGACACCCAGTACGAGCGCCTGGCGTTCGTGGGGTACGCGGTCACCGGGCTGAGGCGCCACGAGCTACTGGACCTGAGCATGAGCCAGATAAACCGGCAGATGCGGTCCATAGTCCCGCAGAGCAACTCTCTCACCAAGAGGACGTACATAACGTTCTACAACGAGGAGTTCGAGGACGAGCTGACGGTCTGGCTAAAGCTCAAGAAAGACTCGGATAGGCTCTTTCCCATCAGAGGGTCTCATAAATCGGTCCTGTTCCGAGTCGCGCACCACAAAACCGGCTTACACATTACGCCCCAGACGCTCCGCTTCTGGTTCGCGAACGAGATGGCCACCTTGGGGGTCCCGGACAGGTTCATAGACGCCTTCCAGGGGAGGATACCCAGATCGGTCCTTGCGAGGCACTATACGGACTACTCCCCCGAGAGATTAAAAGAGATTTACGATAGGGCGGGGCTGAGGGTTCTGGGATAAACGATGCCTCGGCAACTAATTAAGCGCCACACCTTTTATTTTGTTCATAGACCTCCGGAACCATCAAAAACTCCCGTTCCGATGGTATTCCCTCGTAAATTTTACAAAACAGCTCTTTTGTAAAATCCAGATGAAAAAAAGAAGAGGCGCGTCCATCAGCGTATTTTATCAGCGAACTTAGAGAGCCCCTCAGGCCTCAGGTGGATGTACCGCGCCGCCGGGCGCGTGTCGCTCCATCCCGCCCAGCGCATCAGGACCACGTCCGGAGCTTCTGCCATCGCGAGCTTGCTCAGTCGGTCGTGCCTGAAGACATGCGGACTGAGGTTCCTGTTGGCCTCCTTTATAACTTGCCACGTCCTGACTCTCGTCCTGCGCCATAGTCTCTGCTTCGGGTCTGCCTGGTGCTTCTCTACCCACTCGACCACCAGCTCGGCGAAGGGCGCTTTCCTGCTGACCGACAGGGTGTGGACGTTCTGGTACGGACCGCTGGTGTCCCGCTTCTTTAGGATCGGTATGGTGACCATTATCTTCGCTTTCGTGATCTTGAAGTGCTCCGGGGTAAGGAGCAGGGCTTCGCTCACGCGGCATCCAAACAGATACAAAAACGCCGTGAGGCTCTTTGCCCACTCCGGCATCCCCGCTATGGTTCGTTCTACTTCTTCCGGGTCCGTGAAGTCTTGGCGTACGAACTTATACTCAGGCATCCTCCGCTTCCACCACCCTCGGGCAGAGCCCGGGGAACTTTTCCCTGACCGCCTGGAGCACCTGCCTCTTGGCGATTCTGCGGTCCAGTCCCCCCACGAGCGGGCGCAGTTCTATCGTCACCTTATACCTCTTGCCCATCCACATACCCCCTCATTTTCAGCAGCTTGACAGCCCTCCCTTCCAGCTCCGCACTGCGGAGCTCGTGCTCCCTGATGCTCCTCTCGATTTCGTCCAGGAGCACCTTGTTGTACTCCCTTCTCGTACGGCGGTATTCCTCATGCACCGAGTCCGGGAGCTTGCAGTTGTACCTGTCCACGTACGCCTGAACAACCCCGCGCTTCTTCCCGTCCGGCGACTTCCACCTGTCGTACACTATCACCTCCCTCCTCCACTCGTCCTGTGTGTACTTCCTCACCGGAGCCAAGTGGTTGTCCGGGAAGTTCCTGATCGCGGCGAAGAGGTCGTCCTCGTCCGGGGTTGTCCAGATCAGGCAGGCGTAAGCAGTCCTCGCGGTGTTGAGCCACGCGGCTATCTTCTGGGCGACGGGGGTGTACCACATGTACTTGTTAGCCCATGCCCCCGCGTCGTCCCACACCAATGCTGGGAGCTGCCTCTCGAAGGCGTAGGCTTCCTGGAGCTTTTTCAGAAAGTCCTCTGGCATGAACACGAGCCACTTCCTCCACGCTTCCCAGTCGGGCTCTTCCAATACCAGCTCCCTGTTACCACGCATGTCCTCCTCCGCCCTGAGCTTCCCGTGGAGCTGCGCCAGCACCTTTATCGCGTACGAGGACTTGCCGGCCCCGGTGTTCCCCTTGACTATCAGCCCCAGCACCCCCCTCTCGCGCATCGTCTCGAAGTACACCTTCTTCGTGGTCACGAATACCATCTGAATCACCTCGTGTCCATGTCGTCGCCGGACTGGAGGGGGCGCTTGACCGTGATCGGCTGCTGCACGCTCATGTGAATGTTGTGCATCGCGTTCCCGAACGCCTTGAGCAGGTAGGCGACGACTGAGCCGCAGGACGGGCTCATGCTGATCGCCATGCCGAGCTTCTCTATCGCCAGCGCTTCGAGCTCCGGATTTCCGCTCAGCAGCGCGTACTCGAGACGCTCGTCGATTTCGACTATCCCGCCCAGCACCAGTAAGAGCTGGTAGCGGTATTCCTGCCAGAAAAAGGTGAGCATGGCGATCACTTCCGACGCCGGCGAAGAGAACGGTCTCTCGCGCGCCTGGCTCACTTCACACCACCCCCAGGTACTTCAGCGCTGCCAGCGTTACGGCAACCACCAACAGCAGCGCAGCCACCAGCCTCCAGTCCAATTTTACCTTCGGGGCATCCTCCACCCTCAGCGGCTTCGTCCTGATCGTTATCGGCAGGTGTTCGTCCAGCTTCCGCTTGAGGTCTTCGTTGTGGTCCCTGAGCTGCTCGTTTTCCTTGAGCAGCTCGACGTAGTCGTAGCTCACTACCTCCTTGAACAGGCTCCTCACGCCGTCGAAGGACGGGTTGGAGGCCTTCAGGCGCTTCACCGTCACTGGCGTGGCGTAGGCGTACACTTCCCTCGACGGCACGTCCTTTTCAGGCTTTTTCCTGAGCACCCGGTGGAACCAGGAAGGTTTTGCTTCGTCCTTAAGCACGTTGTCGGAAACGCTCACTCCCGTGAGGAACCGGGTTAGCACGGGCGTGGGCATCCCCATGAACAGCGGTATCGAGTCGAACCTTGGCAGCACCTCTTCTAGCGGGTGGTCCATCTGGATTATCCACTCCGCGCCCTCCACGTCTTTTATCAGGTACACGTGTTTCCCGTTGCCGTCCAGCTGGCTGATGTCAACAGGCATCTTGTCGTATATTATGTCGTAATAAGCGTCCGACCCATCCGAGTACTGCACGGTGAGCCCTATGCGCATCAACCCCCTGGACCGCATGGTACTGTAAAACATCGACAGGAAGAGGGCTAGCAACATCGCGCCGAACCCGCCCCCGAAGCAGAACAGTGCATACCTCGGGAAAGCGAGCGCGGACAGCAGCCCGCCGAAGATCGGCAGCTCGACGAGCGTTACCAATAGTGCAGCTGCCTTGCCGTACCCCATCGGCTTCATACGTACCAACCCGCAGGGATTTCAGGCGAAAAAATGCGCGAAGCCCGTCGCCAGGCGTGGCGCCGCCCGGGCGGCATGAGCAGGTATGCCAAGATGGTCACCGCGACGTTGAGCAGCACCAGCATGAAGTACAGCTCGTACCACGTCATGTCCGGCCTGAACGCCGGGACCAGGTACATCACTATTCCCGTCGTGAGCAGGCACCCGAGCGGTATCGTAAATAAAAAGTGCTTCAGCGCCATCTCAAAACCTCCTCGGGAAAAAAAGGAATGAGCCCATGGCTACCGCCTTCCCCTCGGCGACAGCGCAGCCAC
>JASFYL010000017.1 GCA_030055575.1 Thermoproteota archaeon
TCTGGAGGAAATTTGCCAGCTCTATGAAGAGCTCCCCTATCTTCTTCCCGATCTCCTGGAACAGCACCTCTTCACTGATCGCTAGCGCAGGCTGCGGCTCGGGCTCGACGACCCTGAATTCTGTCTCCATTTTTGATGCACCGTTAAATATTTGCAGTCAAGGGTATTTATGTCGATGTGCAAGGCTGTCCCCTTTCGCCCTACCGCGAGAATCCGAGGCGCTAGGCAGATCGAAATTGAGCGCCCGAGAGCTTCGGCGTCCTAGCCGCCATAAAAATGGGATCAGGTCGTCAGCTCCTGACTTCTGAGAACCAGTCGCTGACCCCGTCCCAGTTCACAACACTCCAGAATGCTTCGACGAACTTAGCCCTGGCGTTCCTGTAGTCGATGTAGTATGCGTGCTCCCAGACGTCAAGATCCATCACTAACGGGAACCCCGCTATGACATTCACATTATGCTTCTCTATCTGCATGATCATTAGCCGATCCAGCTCAAAGCAGTACGTCAGCACCGCCCACCCTGACCCCTCGACGCTCATAGCAGCTTGGCTGAACTGTCTCTTGAACTTTTCAAGCCCCCCGAAGTCTCTAGAAATCGCATCGGCTAGGTGCCCAGAGGGTTCTTTGCCCACCTCCCCTGGCGGGGCTAGCGTCTCCCAGAATCGTGAGTGCAGCAGGTGCCCGCCCAGGTTGAAAGAAAGCTCCTTGCAAAGGCTCTTGATGTCCACCTCCGAACCGGAGGTTGCCGCATCGTCGAGCTTCCTGAGAATTGCATTCGCATTGTCGACGTATGCTTGATGATGCTTTGAGTGATGGATCCTGAGCTGCTCCTCGGAAATATATGGCGCAAGGGCTTTGTACTCGTATGGCAGAGGGGGAAGCGAATAGAATCTCTTTTCCAAAACCATTCCCTCGATTCCTTATTATCCAATCAGCCGTTTATGGATATAACCATTCAGGTTCTTCGAAACGATTAGCTATGCTTTTTCGACATACTGCCATTGCATAGCTCTTCTTTACCAAGGATTCTGGTATTGGTATGGGTGAATGACTAATCTTGCGGCATCTACGCGAGATTCTCAAGGAATCGTACAAACCGAAATTTTCATTCTTAACCAACAATAACTCCTAAAAAATACAGTCGAATAGAGAAAAGTGAATGGATTTGATTCTTTGGAGGCGTCACGATAGGACCATTCTGCCTACTACCCTTAGCTTTCCCCCGTCCAGCTGCATGATAACGCAGCTCGAGCCCGGGAGGAAGGAGAGCGGCTTACCAAGCGAGATGCTGAGCTTCATTCTACGCCAGCCTGCTCCCCCGTTTCCTGCCTGCCCCCCTGACACAGCCCCCTTTCCTTCTTCCTCCACCACTGCTGCCGTCTCCACCCTTCCCTGCACGAACTGTACCCAATGCCCAAGATGGACCACCGTGGAGTCCTTTAGGGGATGCTGCCAGTACCTGTGGATCTCTGCCATCCCGACTAGCGTATTTGCCGTTTTAATTGACCCGTCGTTGGTCAGGAGTGTGCCCCTTTCGAGGTCCTCCACCTCCACACCCTTGAGCGCCAGCCCGACCCGATCCCCCTCTACTGCATACTCGTACTCGTCGTCGTGCTTCTGGATCGACCTAACCTGCGCTGTCTTGCCCTCCGGCAATACCCTCAGTACATCGTGCCTCTTCACGACCCCACTCATGACTGTGCCAAGTGCCACCGTCCCAGTCCCCCTCACATTGAATGCGTGGTCGACCGCGACACACCCTACGTTGGAACTAACGCCCCGGGAATCGGACAGGGATGCCCGCTTAAGCAGCTCCTCCCTGAGCATGGCAGGTTCTTCCCCAAAGATCCGGTACTTCTCTAGGACTGTCCCCCTCACGAGCCTGGTGACCTTTTCCTTGTTGCCCTCTGAGACCACCAGGTACCCATCTTCGACTCCGGCAGAGTGTAGCATCAGCGCGGTCTCCCCGAACGTAGATCCAACCTGCTCCTCCACCGCCACTACTGCTGCTGTCTTGGCCATAGACACTGCATAGAAGAGCGGGGAAAGCCTTTCAGGATACTTCGTCGGCTCGATAAAAGTCACGGTATCCTCTCCCCTCTTCAGGTTGTAGAATGTTATGTCGCTCGAGGTCCCCTTCTTGCCGAGCTCGGCCGCAAAGCCTGGCTTTTCCAAAACTGCCACGTTCAAGTTTCCCGTAGTAGCTCACCTTTTAACTCTGGTCCCTGCCCTTCTATTCCTATTTATTCATTATCTAAGTCTATCTTCATTCCTCCAATCCTCTCAACCAGCCTCCCCACGATCCTGTCGTAGTTTACCCCCATGATGTGGACCCCTGCGACTCTAGAAGTCCTTCTCAGCTCCCGGATCATTCTGGAGAAGTATTCTTCGTTGACCTCATCTACCTTCTCCTCCTTGAGCGTTTTGTCCTGAATATCCTCGGTCCGCTTCAGAGCCTCAAGGTAATCTTGGGAGATCTTCACTCCTGGGATGTTCCTTAAGATGTAATCCGCAGTCCTGAACGACCTGCAAGGCATGATCCCCACGAGCACCGGAAGTTCTAGCTTCCCAACCGCGTCGAGGAACCTCTCCACCACCTCGATGCCGAAGACTGCCTGAGTCTGGATGAACTCGGCGCCGACCGCCGCCTTCCTTCCGAGCTTGGCGACCTCAGCCTCGAGCGGAACGGCGTTTGGGTTGCCGGTTACCCCCACGTGGAGCTTGACCTCGCCCTCGATCCTGTTCCTTGCAAGATCCGTCCCGTTGTCTACCATTGCCCTGACTAGGCTCACCATCTGTGTCGAATCTAGATCGTACACCGGCATCGCGGAGGGGTTGTCTCCCAGCGAAGGGTGGTCACCGCTCATCACCAGCACGTTCCTGATCCCCAAAGCAGAGGCGCCCAACAAGTCCGAGGTCAGTGCCAAGCGGTTCCTGTCCCTGGCTGTCATCTGGCATATGACCTCGACCCCTGCCCTCTCCTGAACTGCCACCGCTGCAGCCAGACTGCTGAGGTTAGCCCTAGCCCTCGGATTGTCAGTCACATTACATGCAACTACATGCCTCTTGAGGAGAGTTGCTGAACTGATCAGATCCTCGAGCCTTGTGGACTTGCCTGGGGAGAGCTCCCCGGTGTAGACGAACCTCCCTGCCATGAGCTCTGACATTAGCCTGCTGAAGATCCTTCCCACAGCCCGATCCCTCCGTCCCAGTCACTTCCTACCCGTGATCTCTTGGGGTGTCTTAGACCTGTCTCTGGGCGGTCTGTACTTCATGAAAACATCAAGCCTACCATGCCTATCGAGCGCCCTGTATGCAAGCACCCAAGCGCAGTCCCTGGTGTAACCTCCGACCTCGCACTTTCCATCCACCTGCCCGCCGCAAGGGCCATTTAGGAGACCCTTCGCGCACCTCGCGTAGGGGCAGATGCCTCCTGTATCGAGGAGGACGCAGTCCGTGCACGCCCTACACCTCTCATAGAACGTGCCGATCCTCTCTATCTTGCCGATGAATAGCGTGTCCAGCCCGGGCACGACGATCTTACCCGTAAAATCTGCTGCAGACTGCGCGCCCGCCCCGCAGCAGAGCGCCAGAACCGCGTCCGCCGAATCGACCTCAGCCTTCTTAGGCATCAGATCTCTCCTGAGGATCCTTGCGTCGCAAGGACTCTCCACCACTGTGTAGCCAGCGCACTTTTCCCCTATGATCTCCGCGACCTCCTTCACTTGAGCTTCCCCCCCGGTCTGGCACACAGTGGAGCAGGTGCCGCAGCCGACGATGAACACCTTCTTGAAAGATTTAATGCTCTCTTCTATTGTTTCAAAGGGTTTCTTCCTCGTGATTATCATCTTGGCTTGCCACGCAGACCAAATACGCCCATCCCAGATATCAACATATCGCGCCTTGCCGTCCTACCACATTATGTTTTTAACTTCCCACGCCTTTGATAATTCGGGATGGGCTTTGATAAGAGAGCACATGTTCACAGAGATTGTGACGTACGAGTGCGTGATGTGGAGAAAATCCTATGCCTCGGGCACATTCAAGGTGCTGGTAGAGGAGACCGAATCGGACGAGCTCCACCTGAACGGCAAGGGAAAGATAGTCCAGATAATCGAGGCTGAGCGTCCGCGCCTCAACGACGACTACACCGACCTCCACGGAGGCATAGACTCGCTTACAAGGAGCACCACTCTCGAGGAGGTGAAGAAGCTCTTCGAGGGCAAGGAGGGGACCTTCATGCATTACGAAAAGTCGATCCCACCGACACACCGCTTCACCCTGAAGGACCAATTTCCAATAGAGATAAAGCCTGTGGGGCTTCCATTTTGAGCCGACTGGCGGTCGCAATAGCGGTCGGCGGCTCTTCGACCAGGATCGGAAGCGCGAAGCCGCTCCTTCGACTCGGAGGAAAGACCCTTATCGAGTGGGCTGTAGAATACGCCTACAGGCTCAGCGGAGAGGTCTACCTTCTTGCAAGGAACTCTTGCGGGGATTTTGAGCAAAACTCCTTTGGAGGGCGCGTCCCAGAGAGGATCACAGATGCCGACTTGGGCACTTTTCCGGATCGCATCGCGGCCTCTCTCAAGAGGATCCCTGCGGAGCATGTATTCCTGATTGGTTGCGACACTCCTTTCCTCGACCCCCGCCTGCCTCGGTTCCTCGCTTCAAGGATCGGGGGGCACGGAGCGGCAGTCCCGGCGTTGGAGAACGGGTACATAGAGCCACTCGCGGCGCTCTACTCGGTCCCGAGAGTGCCGTGCCCGAGGGGGTTCGCAAGCATGAGGGACCTCTGCATGGCGATGGATCCCGCGATGGTGGGCATAGGATCAGTCTTCCCCAGCTGGACATTCATGAACATAAACACAAAAGAGGACATGCTCAGTGCAGAGTCACTCCTCAAGTCCTCTCTATCTCAACATAGTTTGTGTGGAATGTTGAACACCCCCCGAGGTCAGCAGTCATGCTGCTAGTCGTAAAGTTCACGCTCCTGCCCCCCTCGAGGAGCTTAGGCCAGGCAATCCCGTATGTCACGGCGACTCCAGCCCTGACCTTTGGGGACACCTTAGCAATCATGACGCAGTCGCCTCTCCCGTTGAAGACCCTGACGGGATCCCCGTCCGAGATCCCCCTCTTCGCCGCGTCCTCCCGGCTGATCTCGATAACCTGAGCATCGCCGCCAAATATCGACCTGATGTTGTGGTACTGGGACTTGTGCAGGTCCCTGTGGAACGGCGAGAGGAGCCTAATCGGGCAGTCTGGGCGAACTTCGGTGAAGCCTGGGACGCCTGGAAGACCCATCTTCTCGGCGACGCTCGAGCGCAGCTCCAACTTCCCAGATGGGCTTCTGAACCGGAGGTCCGAGAACGCCACATGCGGGGTCTGGGGAGTCCTGAGCCGGACGAACCCCTTCTCCTTCAATTCATCAAGCGTGATCCCCTCCATGTACCCCGTGCCGGTTCTCAGTAGCTCGCTTGCCACTTCTTCCGGATCCGCGCAGAGCTCTGGGTAACCCATCTTTGCGGAGAGCTCATTGAAGAGGTCGCAGTTGGACTTCGCCTCCCCCAAAGGGTCGATGGCTTTCTCGTTAAGCGCCACGTAGAGCCCGCCGTAGGTAAAGTGGACGTCGAAGCACTCGAAAAAGCTTGTTGCCGGCAGAACTATGTCCGCGTAGTCCGCGGTGTCCGTCAGGAAGAGGTCATGAACTACCGTAAAGAGGTCTTCCCTGGAGAGCCCCTCCCTAACCTTATTCTGGTCTGGGCAGACCGCAGCGGGGTTCGAGTTGTAGACGAAGAGGAATCTGACTGGCGGGTCGACTTCCTGACTGAGGAGAGCATCCCCCAGCTTCACCATGTTCACCAGCCGCCTATTTCTCGAGGGAACGCCCGTCACGGCGCTAAGGTCTACCGTGAAGTAGGCGGAGTTGGAGTAGAAGAAGCCCCCACCTTTCCTACCAATGTTCCCCGTGACAGCCGGGATGAGCGATATAGCCCTGACCATCTCCCCGCCGTTCATGTTCCT
This sequence comes from Thermoproteota archaeon, assembly GCA_030055575.1. GTDB lineage: Archaea > Thermoproteota > Methanomethylicia > Methanomethylicales > Methanomethylicaceae > Methanosuratincola. The sequence continues at coordinate 6,022 of JASFYL010000017.1, forward strand.
CTGGATGCCCAGCCCTATCAAGAAAGCCGCCGGCTTGGTCACGCAGCACTCCTTGGCGAACTCTAGGAACTCCCGCTCAGCTATCCCGCAGACCCTGCAGACCCTCTCTGCAGTGAACTCAGATGCCACACGAACGAGCTGGTCAAAGCCGACTGTGCTCCTCTCTACGAAATCCCGGTCGTAGAGCCCGTTGCACACAGCGTAGTTTATTACCCCAAGCGCGAGGGCGGAGTCCGTGCCAGGATTGACCTGCAGGTGGAGATCGGCCCGCTCCGCGGTCTCGCTCCTCACTGGGTCTACAACAGCGATCCTGGCGCCGGATCTGACCACGATTGAGTAGATGTGCTGCGCGGTCCACGCTGGGTTCATCCCCCAGACCACTACAAGCGAGGAGTTCAAGAGGTCCTCTGGATCCATCCCTGCAGAGGTCCCGTAGTGGAGCCTCAGCGCCTCCTTGCCTGCAGAGGAGCAGATCGTGTACTCGAGGTTTGACGCGCCTATCCTATTGAAGAGCCTCTGGGGGAAGTACCTGCTGATCGCCCCCATGTGCCCCGCGTAGCTGTAAGGCAGGATGCTTGAGGGTCCGTAATCTTTGATGGCTTCTTCCATCTCGCCAACGATCAGGTCTAGCGCACGATCCCAGCTGATCCTCTCGAACCTACCTTCGCCCTTCCTCCCAATCCTCCGAAGGGGATACTTCAGCCTCTCGGAAGAGTAGACGTAGCCGAGGACCCTCTGCCCCTTCTTGCATAGGAAACCCCTCGTCAACCCATGGTCAGACCTTCCCCTAATCGACTTCACTTTCCCGGACTCGACCTCTGCGGTCATCGCGCACGTATCGTAGCAGTCGCGGGGACAGACCGAAAAGAACAGCCGCCCCATTACCGTTCACCACAACGGGCTCACTGACCTTCTGTCTCTACAGCGGAGGAGAAAAAGGTTGCGAGGCTCGCACGAGATGCTGATGCCGCTGAGGAGGTATTCTTTCTCTAAGCCAGGCTCTGCGTTCGTAGTAGACTGAGCTCACCGTCGCCACAGCTAAAAGTCTTAGAGCGCCCGCCCAAAAAAGCAACAGGTACTTGAATCCTCCTGATGGTGTCCTGGTGCCTACTGGGACAATGGGTCGGCGAAAAGGTCTATGCTTGGCGACCTTTGGGTGCGTCCTCAGGATGCTGTGAGACAGACCTCAAAAGCGCATCGCTTACAATCCCGCAAACCGGGGGTTCCCTATCCTGCTTCCGAGGATCCCCCACGACTCCGTAAACGAATCAGTTGTCTCTGGTCAGATAGGCAATCTGAGTTGATCAACTCATGATGATCCTCCATTTACATAAGTAACTGTATAGATGTTTTATTGTAAGACAGAATTACAACTATATAAAAATTGTATAATTGTAGATCAAAGATTCAATTAAAATGAAATTTTAGTAAAGTTTATAACGGGTTCCTTATTGAATATTCACAGAAAATATTCACAGAAATATTTTCAAGGTGATATAGAAATGAAAAAAATTTTAGCAGCAATGCTTGTAGCGATGATGTTTGCAGCAATGATGCCTTTATTCACGGTTTCAGTCTTCGCAGCGTCTGTAGACCCGATTGAAGTAAAGGATTGGAAATCAGGAAACGCCTGTACCGAATGCGAAGCAGCTTCAACCTATACGCAAAATACATACAACCGCAGTTACAAGATCGATCATTGGCCAACTGGAGATTTTGTTAGGACTGTAGCCTTTAACGACGGCTACACAATCACCTTCAAAATCAAAAATAATGACGGCACCTACTTTGACTGGGAAGCGAGCGACTATATAGGGTGCGTGATTGTCAAGGGCGGGACTGCAGCTAACATATACTCCTATGATCCTCCTGTTAACTCTGACACAAAGCTGAGCCCTCCGATCAACCCGAACAATAACAAACCTTACGGGGTCTCTCATGTGACTTTCTGCTGGAATTCCTCAGCGCCTCCGGAGCCTCCACCCAAAGCGCCCGGAATCTCTGTCAAGAAGTATGCAAGCGTTGACGATGCCTTCGTGGGCGACACGGTATGGTACAAGTACTTGGTGACCAACCCGGGCGACTTCCCACTCATCAATGTTAATGTCAGCGATGATATTGCAGGCGAAGCCACATATATAAGCGGCGATAGTAACAATGACGGCTTCCTCGACACAGATGAGACTTGGGTCTTCATGGCCTCGTACACCCTTGCTGGGGAAGACGTAGGTACACTCACCAACACAGCTACTGCAGAAGGATCGTACGACCTTGAGGGTGACGGAGTCGAAGATGGCACTATCCAGGATAATGACTACTACACTATCGAGGTCTTCGCACTAGAAGTGACGAAGGATGCCTCGACCTCTTTCACCAGGAACTATTACTGGACCATTGACAAGATAGGCGACCAGACTGAGTTCGAATTCCATCTCGGCGAAGCCCCGGAAAGCGTGACAGTGAACTATAATGTTACAGTGGACGCGACCTACACCGACAGCCTATGGGCAGTCTCAGGAAAGATCAGCATAAAGAACCCGGCGCCGATCGACGCCGTAATCAAAAGCGTGACGGACATAGTCTCCCCCAACATTGCCGCCTTTCTCGATCTGAATATGACATTCCCGTACACCCTTAAGGCTGGGGAGAACTTGGAGGCTACCTACTCTGCAGACCTCCCAGATGCTGAAAGCAGGATTAACACGGTGACAGCGACCCTCCAAAACTATGAGTACAAGTTCGATGGAACACGGGTCGAATCTGGAACCACCGAATTCTCGGCCACCGCAGACGTTGATTTCACAAAGGCCATAATCACTGAAATCGACGAGTCTATAACTGTAATAGACGACCAATACGGAACACTAGGCACATTGTTAGCCTCTGAAGTACCCTACACCTTCGAATACTATATTGATTGGCAGACATATGACGGCATGATCGACATTCACAGGTATGTCAACAAAGCCTCGTTTGAGACCTGCGACACCGGGACGACTGGCAGCGATACTTGGATCGTGACTGTGAAGATTTATCTTGAAATCTACGGATTTAAGTTCTATGACTCGAACACCAACGGGGTGTGGGACTCTGAAGAATCGCCAGTCAAAGGTTTCATGATACAGCTGACTCGTCCGGACGGCAGCATTTCGACGGCCTTCACGAATGAAAGCGGTCGCTATAGTTTCAGGGTATACGAATTGGGTTCTCACACCATTAGCGAGGTCATGCCTGCTAACTGGATAAACACTACGCCTGCGAGCCAAGACATTTTTGTAAACAAATTCTTGTTGGGAGACACACGTATCGACTTCGGTAATGTCTGCCTGAAGCCTGGCTCCGGAGGCAAGACGATAGGCTTCTGGTCTAACAAGAACGGCCAGGCGCTCATAAACTCCGAAGATGTCAAGGCACTCAACGCCCTGAATCTCTACAAGCCAACAGGGTGGACTTACCCGAAGTTCAGCGACACCCTCAGCACTGCGAAGGCCCAGGTAAAGAACTACCTGCTCAGCGCTTCTGCAAAGGAGATGAAGTGGATGCTCTCCGCCCAGCTGATCGCCACGGTGCTCAACACGAGGCACGGCCTGAGCAGCTCCACGATCGTCTACGTCGGACCGTCGGCTTACGTTCCGGGCGGCTTCATAACGATCTCGGACATAATCTCGAACGCGAACAGCGCACTCTCGGGCACTGACAGGTCGGCGCAGGCTTACTGGAAGGACATCTGCGATGGACTGAACAACAACAGATTCAAACTTGTTGGACCTCCAGTTTACCCGTGATAAAACAAGTATCCCAACATTTTTTTATTATTTTTATCATTTTTAATCTAATGGTCAATAAATATAAAAAAATTTTTAATATTCCTTACTTTTTAGGAATAAAAATTTTAAACTTATATACGTTAGTTTCTATTTTTGGCTTAAAGGGATGCTTAAGATTCTAATTACATAAAGTGGAAAGAGAATATTCACAATATGATGGAATGCTTTTGGATCCCCAAAAACTATTTTTGTCGCAAGTGGCGCCGGGGAAGGGATTCGAACCCTTGCTCCCCCGAGAGGGAACCGGCTCGCCTGTCCCGTGGTCAAGATCTCGAGGCCGGCGCCTTAACCGCTCAGCCACCCCGGCTCATTTTTGGATCCGCGGGGATATTTCTAAACCTTTCCCTCCTTGGTTCAAGACCCCTACAACCGGAATGCCACAGTCAGCCTATTCTCCCCTGTCTCCGATCCACGGCTCCGTACCATCCGGATATCAAACCGGCATGAATGCTGGCTTCTCGTCCGTGGCGACCAGGCTCCAGCCCTGCAACTTACTGACCAGCTCCTTAGGGAGTGCGAAGAGCGCCTGGTAGGTCCTCTCGTCGAGGTACCTCAGTCCCTCAAGCCCTATCCTCCTTGCGGTCTCTTCGAACCTGCCCACCAGTCGCGACGGGTCTGGTTCCTTTGACCCGAAGACGAAACCCCATGTCGAGTCATAGGACGGTACCCAGACGTGGTAGCCCCCCGAGACCCCGAAGACGCTCGAGGCCGTCCTGTATATCGTCGCGAAGCAGTAGTCGCTGTAGTAGGTAGAGGTCGCCTGCGTCACCATCATCCCACCTTCTTTCAGGGCGCTGGAAACCATCCCGTAGAAGTCCCTTGTGTACAGGAGCGCGCCCGGTCCCCCCTCGAGCGGGTCGGTGAGGTCAGCTATCACTATGTCGAACTCTCCCCTGCGCCCTTGTACGTAGCTCCTGCCGTCCTCGAAGACCAGCTCCACCCTCGGATCCTCGAACGCCCCGCCGGAGAGCTCCGGCATGAACTCCCTCGATACTTCCACGACCCTCCTGTCGATGTCTACCATCACCGCCCTCTCCACGACTGGGTGCCTAAGCACCTCTCTTAGCGTCCCACCCTCCCCGCCGCCCAGTATGAGGACATCCCTCGGTCTCGGGTGGGATACCATCGCAGGGTGGACCAGGGACTCGTGGTAGATGTGCTCGTCCCTCAGCGTGGACTGGACCTTCCCGTCGAGGACGAGCATCCTGCCGTACTCCTCACTCTCGACCACGTCAATCCGCTGGAACTCCGTAGACTCGCTGTGCAGAGTACGCCTTATCCCATGCATATGTGCACTGCCCCGGGTCTGGTACTCGATGAACCACTTCCATGAGAGGCTCATTGTTGCGACCCCCCGATGACGCCCCTCTTCATCTCAACCACCGAATTTGACGAGGGTCTAAGTAGCTCGGCGATCTTCTCGAAGACCCTCATCGGATCCGTCTTTGCGCCGCAGGTAAAGACATCCAAGGCAGCGTAACCCAGCTCGGGCCACGTATGGATCGATATGTGGGACTCGGCTATCACAAGGACCCCTGTGACGCCCTGCGGCGAGAACCGATGGAATACGCGCCCGCAGATTGTCAGCCCTGACTCTACCGCGCCCCTCTCCATAGCCGCCTCTATACCGCGGATGTCGTCGAGCGCCTTCGGGTCACAGCCGAAGAGCTCGAAAATGAAGTGCCTACCGAGCTCCTTCATCCCTCTCACCGGGTTGAGAGAATGGGCTCAGCCTTCTTAAATCTCTTTTCCGATTTCACGCAGGAGCTCCGCTGACCAGCTCGGCGAGATCCACCCCATGCGCTCCGATCTGGTAGAAGTATATTGCTATCGAGTCGAGCAGCGCCGCGATCCTGGGCTGCTTGCTCATGAGCAGCTCGTTCACCGCGAGCAGGTGCTGCCCGAGGCCCTTCCCCTCCTCGAGAACCGTGTCGGCGAGCGTGAGGTCTCTCTTGAATAGGGCGTTCGCTGCCCTCTCATGCGTCCTGAAGGACTCCCTGCTGAGCGCTCCGAGGGCATCCATCAGCTCCTTGTCCACATCTGCGCCAGCCGTCTTCGGGACCGATGCCGCGACCGCGCCTGCGTAGTCTGCTATCGTCTCCACGTACTTGGCAGCCATCCTGTAGTCTAGGCACTCCGCAGGCCTTATCCCGAGCTTCTCAGAAACAGCCGGGTTCCTTACGGCTAACCTCAGCTGTCTCACGATGAGGAAGTACAACCTGTCCACCTCGTCGTCCCTCCTCTCAACTGAGGAGGCGAGCTCTAGGTCGCCGCTCAACAGTGCCTCTTCGGCATCCTTGTGCATGCTTGCTGCCAAGGTGTATGCCCTCCTTATCGTGGTGGTGACTGGCATCGATGTGGGCTGGAGGAGGCACTGTATCGTCACGGTGTCCCTGTCCTCCTCGACTATCTCCAGCCCTATCAGCTTCTGGATCGCCCCCTTGATCTCCTCCCTCACCGAAGGTGTCAGCCTCCTCCCAAGTTCTATGACGATCGAGTCAGCGCCGTAGAGGTAGTTGGACCTGATCTGCCTCTCGAGCCCCTCCGACCGCTTGATGTATGCCACGCTCCCCTTCTCCCCCTCCCCGGCTGCATCGGCGCTAATCCTTAGCTCCCCATCCGAGACAGTGAGCCTAAGGATCGCCCCCCCTTGGAGACCGTTCTCCTTGACCCATTCCTTCGGGAGGGAGAGGAGGTATGACCCGCCCTTGCTCATCTGAAGCCTCCTGTACTCCAAAGGAGTCCCCGGAGTGCATTCTCCCCTTTCGGACAATAAAACCTTTTCATGGATTCCCCACAGGCTTTTAACAATCCCTTTATCTCTTTCTTGCTGCAAACCCTCGTCCTTTTATTACAACCGCACGGCGCGCCCCTGATCCAGCTAACCCAAAAATTTTGAATTGGGGTTGCCTGATAATCCGGGCAACCGCCTTAGGAAGAAGCCGTTCAGCGTCCGAACATGGATCAGCGAGTGAATAAATAAGGAATTAAGCAAATAGAGCGTATCGGCTCGCGGGGGCAGCTCAGGTTGACCAGCAGGTTGAAGGCAGCGGTAGATAGGGCGCTTAGATCTGGATTCCAGATATCCCCCGAAGCCCTTGAGTACTTGGAAGGGCAACGCGACCCATACGCTGTGCTCGACTCTGCCTTGAGGGCATTTGAGTCAGATGCTGTCCCTCCCCTTGTGATCGATCGCCTTCACCTGGAGACAGTCGCTCGCCTCGATGTAATGGAAGAAAACCGTGGCTCAAGTGAGACTAGTGAGCAACGAGCGAGCGAACAAGGTAGCGGATTAGGCGAGAAAGGTACTATTCGTCCCACTCTTCCCTCCTCCTGTCGATCTAGCACTTCTTCTGCCTCTTCTTTCCGTCCCTCTCCTCCTCCCCCCCTCAGTCCCGTCTCCTGTGCCACTCTGTCCAGCTTAGCAACAGAAACCCTTCCGGGACTGTCATCCCGACACCTGAAAGCCGAAGCAAATGCCGCAGGCGGAGAGGTCAGGGTCGTCTCAGGAACCGAGATGGTGACGATAAGGGGAAAGGCGGTCGACTTCAGGGACTACTTCAGGGACCGGTTCAGTGCGATCTCCTCGATACTGAAGTCTAGGGCTGATGTCAACGGCGCTTCAAGTGCCTCGAACGTCCCGGATGGAGCCAAGTGGCACAAGGTCAAGGTCATCGGAATGGTGAACTCCAAGAGGGAGTACCGAGACGGATCAGTTTCGGTCGAGCTGGAGGACACGGAAGGCTCGGTCAAGGTCACCTTCAGGGGGAATGATTCCCTGAAGAGGAAGGCATCTCGCCTCCTCGTCGACGAGGTTGTCTGCATTGTCGGGGTCACCAGGGATGGGAGAAGCGTGATAGCTGAGGACGTCATCTGGCCTGACATCCCCTACATGGCTAAGGAGCGCAAACCAGGATCTCCAGTTGGCTCTTCTGAACACATCTACGCGGTGCTCACCTCGGACATCCACATCGGAAGCAAGACTTTTCTAAAGGACGACTTCGAGAGGTTCCTTGGTTGGCTTAGGGGGGAGTCAGATGATGTCAAGCTCAAGGAGATGGCACTGAGGACTAAGTACCTTGTTATCGCAGGGGACCTAGTTGATGGGGTCGGAATCTATCCGAACCAAGAGGAGGAGCTCGACATCCAGGACATATATGAGCAGTATAGGGTCGCCGCGGAGTACCTCTCGACCCTCCCTGAACGAATACGGATAGTCATCATACCCGGGAACCACGATGCCTGTAGGCCTACCCTGCCAACACCGCCGATTTACAGCGACTACGCCGCACCCCTGTATGCCATGAGTAACGTGCTGATGCTAGGGGACCCTTCGGTCGTAGAGCTCAGCGGGACTACCTTCCTCGTTACACACGGGAGGAGCCTCGACGACGTGATCCCTCTCCTTCCGGACTGCAACTTCCGCGAGCCCCAGAAGGCAATGGTCGAGCTCCTCAAGTCGCGCCACATAGCGCCTGTCTACGGGGAGAAGACCCCCCTTGCGCCGGAGCCAAAGGATCGTCTCGTCATAGACAGGGTGCCGGATATCTTCCTAGCCGGGCATGTCCATGTTGAGGGGGTTGCGGATTACAGGGGGGTGCTGGTCATCAACTCTGGGACGTGGCAGTCCCAGACTAAGTACCAGCTATCCGCGGGCATAGTGCCGAAGCCGTCCGTGGTTCCAGTCGTCGACCTGAACGCAATGAGGGCATACGAGCTCAACTTCTCATGATTAAGGCGCATGAGATTGCCCTTGCTACCATGCAGCAAACCCTGAGCGGCTCGGGGTACCTGCCGAAGACGGCAAGCTCTTGTACGATGCGTAATGCCTCCTCTGGGCTCACCCCGAAGCATTCTATCAGATAAAGCCCCTCCCCGTTCTCCCCAAGCCGATGCGCCGTCCCGGCCTTCCTGATCACTTCGAGCCTCCTCTCCCAGTCATGAAAGTGCTTCCTGAGCGCGGCCTCGACCGACGCCCAGTCTGGCTCCTCGGAAAGGACGAAGATCGAGGGGATCCCATGCCTCCGCATGAGCCCCTCCGGGTCAATCAGGTTGAAGCCAGCTATGGGGACGCTCCTCGCAAGGAGCACATCGAAATGGAGCCCGGATGCGGATATGGACTCTGAGATCTTCTCCGTAGCGTCAAGCCCGTCCACTTCGACATCCGAGACGGAGACCTTCAGCAGCCTGATCCCCTCTGCTGCGACCAGCACAATCGGCGACTTGCCTCGCTTTGCAGGGTCAATCCTCCCGCCACACACTGAGAGCGACAGGATCCTCCCCAGCAGTCTCACCTCCTGATGAGCACGCCAACCCTCGGATCGTCCTGGAGCGCTTCCTTTAGGTTCTTGGTCGAGATGCTCAGGCTCACCACTTTCGTCCTGCCGTACCTCCCCTTGCTTACGACCTTAGCGTTGGCAATCCCGAGCATGTCGAGTTCGTTTATCAGGTCGCTCACCCTCCTCTGAGTCAGGGGCTCCAGGCCCATGTTCTTAGAAATCGATGAATAAAGGTCGTAGAGCTCTCCCGTGGACCCTCCCTTACCGCCCTTCCCTGAGAGCAGGTGGAGGCTGAGGATTAGGATCCTCGAGTGTAGAGGCATGGTCCTCACCACCTCGACCACCCTGTCCCTCTCTATCTCACGCTGTGCCATCCGGACGTGCTCCTCGGTTACCCTTGGGTCGCCGTTCCTCTCGGCTATCTCGCCCGAGATCCTGAGCAGGTCAAGCGCTCTCCTCGCGTCCCCGTGCTCCTTAGCTGCCAGTGCAGCGCACAGCTTGATCACGCCGGCGTCGAGCGTATCCTCGTTGAATGCCACCGCAGCCCTCCTGCTGAGGATGTCCTCTAGCTCGGAGGCGCCATACGGCGGGAAGACTAGCTCCTCCTCCCCCAGGCTGCTCCTGACCCTTGGGTCGAGGTACTCCATAAACTTCAAGTCGTTCGTTATTCCGACTATTGAGATCCTCGTTCTCTCGAGCCTCTGGTTTATCCTCGTTAGGTCGTAGAGTGCCTTGTCGCCCGTCTTCTTTACGAGCGCGTCGACCTCGTCTAGGACCGCAAAGATCATCTTGCCTGAAGCGTCGACCAGCCTAACAAACCTCCGGAAGACCTCCGAAGTGGAAAGCCCAGTGAACGGGATCCTCTCCCCCGCAGCCTCGCAAAGGTCAGCGAGAACCCTGTAGTTCGTGTCGTCATGCTTGCAGTTGATGTAGGCTAGCCCGAGGTCGACCCCTATCTTTCTGCCCTCCGCCTCCAACTTCTTCAGGACGTACTTCGTTACAGCTGTCTTCCCCGTCCCGGGGACACCATAGATGAAGATGTTCGATGGTCTCGACCCCTTAAGGGAGGGGGCAAGGATCTCCGCGAGCTTAAGTATCTGCCCCTCACGGTGCGGCAGGTCGTCTGGGACGTAGTCCGGCCTCATCCTCTCCCTGTCGGCGAATATCCTTGCCCCCAGGACTCTGCTGAAAAGGCTGTCCAGCGGATCAGTCATCTGAATCTCTCCAGCGGATGCACTTGAACTAGTGGATCCACTAGAAATATAAGCTCTACCCGCTTCTTTCTCACGATCATAGATTTCTTGCTCCCATGCGCGGCTACCCGCTTAAGGGGAGGGTGTTCCCCGCAGTTTACTTTTCCCATATAAAACCGAGATGCCCCGATCCTGCTTTTTTTATGGACACGAAAGCATCTTGGTAGGGTTTTCTTGCGCTGTGCGGAGTGCTCTGAGTACTACTTTCTACCGCGTCCCCCAGTCGCAGGGTTTTTATCGTCTCTCCCCTCCCAAGTATCTGGGCGCTATGAGGATGAACCTGACCTCTCTTATGTGGCGCGTGAACCTAGCCACGATGCTTTTCTTCATGCTCATCCAGGTGGTCGTCCCACTGATCCCTAGATACGCCCTCACGGTCTCGTCGTCCCCTTTCCTGATCGGTCTGTCGGTCTCAGCGATCTCGATCACCGCGATAACCATTAGACCGCTTTCTGGGATAATCAGCGATGCATGGGCAAGATCGAAGATGATGATCCTCGGACTAGTCTTCGCGTCTATCGCCTATGCGCTCCTCTTTGTTTCGACGGATGTCTACCAGATCATGGCAGGAAGGCTCTTCGAGGGCGTTGCAGTCGCGCTCTTTGTCCCATCATCCATGGCAAGCGCTGTGGACCAGGCACATGAGGGGAAGCTGGGCGAGGCGCTCGGCTGGAGGAGCATGATGATCGGGGTGGGATTTACAACCGGACCTGCCCTCGGTGGCTTACTGGCAGAGGCTCTCGGATACAGGACAACCTTCGGTCTGACGTCCATCCTGATACTTTTACTCTTTCCTCTCGTCTTCTTCCGGGAGCCGCTAAGGAAGAGGGGACCCATAGCAGCCTCTATAAAGGGCATTAAGGAAAGGAACTTCTTGGTAGCGCTCACGAGCCTTGTAGTATATGCCATCGCGTGGATGGGGCTCCTCACATTTCTCTCCGCGTACCTAAAGATTCAGGGGTACGGAGATCTTCAGATTGGGCTCTTCGTCAGCATCCAGGCGGTCTCGAGCCTCGTTCTGAGGATCGTAGCGGGGAGAGCAGCTGACCGGAGGCCCGCCCTCATGACTTACCTCGGCCTTCTCACGATCTCTTTGGCTTTCCTGCTGATATCGCTCGATCAGGCGCCAATTCGCCTGTACTTCGACGCCGTGATCTTCGGGATTGGTATCGGGGTATTTGTTCCTGGATCTCAGACGCTCGCGCTCGCCCACGCACCCGCCAGCAGCCGCGGGTTCCTGTCCAGCATATACACGATGGGGATGGACATCGGCAACCTCATAGGGCCGCTCCTCTTCGGCTCGGTGATAATGGCAACTGGGAGCTACCAGACCTCCTTCTTCCTCGCGCCGGGTCTAACTTTCGCCGCTGCGATCCTCGTGCTAGCCCCCGAGAGGCTGCATATGCTCGGATGACCTGGTAGAACAGGGAACCGTCGGCAATCCCAATTAAATTAGTTTGGGATGCTTCGGGAGAATAGTGATAGAGTGAGAGCAGACAGGGCAGCATGAACGATTTTTACCGCCGGTTCGTGAACCCTTTTGTTACGCTATCCGGAATGCATTCGGAGGCAGATTTATACATCCGGATCCCACTGATCCATTAGGCTGAAGATGCTGACCCTACGTTACGACAAGGGAACGATCTTGTCAGGGAACGTTCGGACCCCCCATTCTAGCTGGGACCGCTCGGTAGGAGTCTACAGGAGCCTGGCCCTCCACTACCCAGAGGCAATAAGGTACCTGAGAGAGAGCGGGATCCCGTTTGAGGACAGGGTCCTCGATCCTTTGCCTCATGCAGACTTCAGGGCAGAGGTTATGCCCAGGGCATACCAGCTGGAGGCGCTTGACGCGTGGCTGGAGGCGGGAATGCGCGGTGTCGTCGTCCTACCCACAGGCTCCGGTAAGACCTTGCTCGGCGTTCTGGCGATCCAAGAGGCGAACAGCCCGACCCTAGTGGTGGTACCCACCCTCGACCTGCTGGAGCAGTGGAGGGAGAGGCTCGCCGAGGCTTTCCGACAGGAGATCGGGGCATACGGAGGCGGAGATACGTCGCTCTGCCCGCTAACGGTCGCAACATATGACACGGCATACCTAAGGGCGGAGGAGCTAGGAAACCGGTTCCCCCTACTTGTGTTCGACGAGGTGCACCACCTCCCCTCCCCCGGGTACTCTCAGATAGCTGAGCTCTACGCGTCGCCATACAGGCTGGGACTCACAGCCACCTATGAGCGGGAAGACGGGCTACACGAGAGGCTTCCGGTCCTAGTGGGACCAAAGGTGTACGAGCGGAGGGTCTCGGAGATGGCGGGGACACACCTCGCGCCCTTCAGCATCAAGCGGATCTACGTCGATCTCCCCCCCGACGAGACCCAGGAGTACCTGAGGCTAATGCGAGTCTATCGGGAATTTGTGAGGAAGAAAGGTCTGAGGATGCGGTCTCCACAGGACTTTAGGAGGCTCGTGATGATGAGCGGGAGGGACCGCGAAGCGAGGGAGGCCCTGCTGGCGAGGATGAGGGCAATGGAGCTGGCCCTAAACTCTCCGTCGAAGATCGGTGCACTTGGTCGCATACTCGCCCAGAACCCTTCAGAGCGCGTCCTCATATTCACCAGGCACAACTCCCTCGTATACTCGATCAGCAGCACATTACTCATACCTGCAATAACCCATGAGACTCCGAAGGAGGAGAGACAACGCATTCTCAAGAAGTTCAGGGAAGGTGGGTACACCGCGGTAGTTACCTCCAGAGTGCTAGACGAGGGGATAGATGTCCCGGAGGCATCCCTTGGCATAATACTCAGCGGGACTGGGTCTAAGCGGGAGTTCGTGCAGCGTTTGGGTCGGCTGCTCAGGAAGCGCGGGGAGAAGAAGGCGAGGCTAATAGAGATAGTCTCCAGGCTCACGGACGAATCCAGGCTGAGCGCAAGGAGAAGGAGGGGGGTCTGATGCTCCCGTCAGAACTCCTTGTCGCTAAGGTCAGGGGCGGCATGATACGCCCAGTCTACCTCTCGATCACCGGGGAAACCGTGAGGCTCGCCGAGGAGCTCATCTCTGTATATTCTAGGGACATCGGGAAAAAAAGAGGGGAGATCCTCAAATCCACGCGCGAGCTCGAGGGGAGAGTAGAAGATTTCCGAGTTGTCAGAGGACTCTGCACACTCATCGAGCGCAGGGCTGTCTTCGAGACCAGGAGCCCCATCGACCCATCTTCGATCAGGGAAGCGGTCTTCGAGGCGGGGGTACCGGTGCTCGACGAGGGGTTGCGGAGCAGGGTCCTTGTGGGCGCTGCCAAAAAACTCGGGATATCCCCAGACGATGTCCAGAGGTACATGTGGTCAGACCTCATGGATGAGAAGGTGCTGGC
>JASFYL010000018.1 GCA_030055575.1 Thermoproteota archaeon
TGATTTTCTCAGCGTCCTTGTTGTGAGTTGTTCTATTTTTCATCTTGTAAAGGACTTCAATCTTTCACTTCTAATGCAATCCGGCTAGGAATAGACATCCCTCTCTTACACTCAAGTCACGGATGCTATCCCAAGTTCCGGCGCAACGGTTTCCTTAGGTATGCTGCTTATGTTGAGGACCCTGGAGATCTATTGCTGAGTGTGATACCGGCGCCTTTCGTGATATTCGCCTCGAGCCTGGTCCAGTATCTTGATCAGATCTTCAGGCCTCTGGAGCACATAGTCTGGAGCCTCGTCTTTGTGATCGTTGCTGCAGTCTCCATACTTGGCGTACGCCGTCTTCATCCCCAGCCTCTTAGCTGCCTTGATGTCCATCTCTATGCTGTCCCCGACGAAGATCGTCTCCTCTGGGATAACCCCGAGCCTGCCGATCGCGACCTCCAAGTGCCTCGGATCAGGCTTGATCTGCTCCGTGTCATCCGCAGTCACCACCGCGTCGAAGAACCGCCTCAGCCCTGCCTTCTCGAGCCTCATCTCAGCATTGACCCTGCGCGCGTTGGTGACTACCCCAAGCGCAAACCTGTTGGTTTTCAGATATGTGAGTAACTCTGGAATCCCGTCGTATGCCTCTATTGCCTCGAGCTTGGTCAGGTCGTAGGTCTCGCAGACTTCGAAGAAGAGCTCTCCATCGTAGATCCCCAGGCTTCCCATGTAATCAGCAATGATGAGGTGGCTCTCATGCTCAGCCTTGTTTTTCAAAAACCTGTTTAATAAGTCCAGACCGTCATCCTTGCCCAGCTTGCCAGCCACAGCCCTGCATGCGCTTGCTTTTGCTGCCATAAAGTCAAGGAGCGTGTTGTCCATGTCGAATAGAACCGCCCTTATCTGCTTATGCTTTTTTTGAGTATGCATCTGAGGACCCGTATCCTTGTTTTGTGGTATTTCTACAAGTCTCTGCCTCATCGACTCATCCCCAGCGAGAGCAGTCTCCTGCAGGTCTCCAAATCCACCTTGAATTCGTCTCCCAGCAGCCTGTCAAGGAAGACTGCCTTTAGGTCATCCTTATCCCTCTTAGCCCTGAACTCGCCGTAAAGGATCACCGAGTTCAGTTTCACCAACGCTAGGACGCTCGCCAAGTCAGATACGAGTCTAATCAATCTGGAATCATTGCAGCCGAGCTCAGGGGGGACCTCCTTCGGCATCTCGAAGAGGAAGTACTCGACCCCCTCCGCCTCACATATGTCCACCATCGAACAATCCGCTGTGAGCATCACGGTCTGGACACCCCTCTCCCGCACAAACCTGGAAACCGTCCGGGCGATTATCCTGTCTCCCTGACCCTCTTCGCCTGTGAATCGCTCGTCTGCGTCAACATTGGTGGCCCCTGCCAGCGCAAGGAGTTCTCTGTTTGCGAATCTTGATGCCTTCCTTGACTTCTTCATCCTTCTGTTGACCAGCTCTTCGAGGAGACCCCTCTCGAAAGGTGCTGCTCTCTTCATCTGCTGGACCCAGTCCTGAGAGTACTTGAAGTTGTGCACGCTGGTAACCTCGTCTCGGACCGTGCTCACTATCAAGCACTCATTCGGGTCGATCAGCCCTGTGTTCGATACGAACCTCCGATAGATCATATTCGTATCGAGGGCAAAGAAGACCTTCCTGTGATTCCGGTACGCCTCCAGCCTCTTCCTGAACTCCTCGACATTCGTGAATCCCAAGACTCCGCTGCTCATCAAACATTCTATCACATCTGAGTATGAGGGTCCTTCGAGGTAGGCGTCCTCGTCAGCGATAGTGAAGGATCCCCGATCGAACCTTGACTTTATCCTGTAATCCTTACCACCCCACCTGCAGTCAAAGAGCGGCAAGTGGGTGACTGGGTATCGTATCTCGACCTCCTCAAAAAGGTTGACTAGGATCTGGAGTTCGGGCTCTTTGATTATGAACGAAGGCCTCTCAGAACTCACTCTCTGTGCCCCCTTGCTTCCTCGGCAAAATCCCGAAGCTTCTGCCTGCCGAGGGGTATCATCATAAACGGTTTCGAGGCGCCTTCGATCTCGTCGATCTGCAGGTAAAAGATGTGATCGACCTCTATCCTGCATAGGGGCGTGATTGCCCCCACCACGAGGGCCTTCCTACCAGATGTTATGTCGACCGCTACCTCATCGCCGGCATCCTTCCATGATCTAATCATCGAAAAAATCGTCTTACCTGCCTCGATGAAGTCCCCCTCCCGAACTGTTAAATTTGTTACCTCAGTAGTACCGCCGTACTTTTCAGATATTGTGGCTATGGCGTCAGATACTGTTTCGAGCTCCTGAGCCATCCCTGCTTCAGCGAATATCGCCACGGTCTCTGGCAGGTACCCCTTTTGGCGTACTGCAGCATAATAGGCGTTCACGAGCGCCCAGCAGCTCCTCCCGAGGATCGTCATGTACCTTCTTGCCATTCTTACAGCACGATCCTCTCGCCTTTTGCTGGGAGGGCTACTTTCCTCGCCTTGCCAATGAACCATTCCGGGCACTCGGTGTGCACCGGGATAAGGAGGTCTGGGTCGATAATGTCTATGATCCTCTCAAGGTCCCCTTCGGTCGCATGTCCAGAAGCATGGTACCCCTGTTCGAATACAGGGAATTCCTTCCCCCCTGAAACCTCGATCCTGAAGCCATGGATCTTGAGGTCGAAGAGCCTAAGCCATCTACTGAGCCTTATGAAGTCTATTGCTTCCTCCTCGGAGTGGGCCTCACAAGATGAATAGATGTAAATCCCGCCCTCTGGTCTTATGTCCAAGAGGTTCTTGAGGTCATAGAAAGAGAAGCAGAGGATGTGCCCTCCCGGATCGGCTCTCAGTTCCCTGAAGCCCACGGTCTTACCCTTCCAGTCGTCCAAGGTAACTTCCTCCCATCTCTTAGCGGGCGCCCCTTTGAGATCCTTGTAAACAGAGAGTCTCTTCTCCTTCTCACACCATGCTATGTGTCCAGAGCAGGTGAGGGCGCGGAGCATGTAAGCGTCCTTCTTTGTGAGGACCAGTTCCCTCCCTGTTTTCTCCGCAATCCACAGGAACGTCTCGAGCCTCTCGAAGTTGTTACCAGAAAAGTCTGCTATCACAAGCCCCTCTTCCTCCTCCACAGCGGCTAGGCAGTTCTCTTGTACTTCCTCCTCTGTAGTGCAGCCCTCCTTTCCTCTCCCTGCACATGTTCCTTCGATTATGAGGGTTCCGGCATGCCTTGCTTCCTTTGCAAACTCCCAGGTCTTGTGCGAATTCTTCCCGTGTGCCCTCAGGTCTCCCGTGTATGCAACTGGAGACTCTCCTAGCAAGATGTAACCGCAGGCACCACACACTGAGTGGTCTACCGCGGCAGCTTTTACCTCAAACGGGAGTTCGAGTGCTTCTAGCCTTCCAAGGGTGCCGGGCTCGAGCGGCTTCCTGCCTTCTCCTCCCCTTGGGATCGTCGAGGCGAAGTCTATTAGTGTGCTAGGTGGATCCTCTGTGCAGAAAAAGTCCCTGCAGACGAACGGGGATGCATGGTCCGAGTGGAGAGTGAGGCCCTCGCTGTCGGCATACCTCCTCCTCGAGGTGTATGCTGTCTCACATCCCAGGGTCGTTGGACCCAAGTCCCTCATGGCCTTTAATAGGGCCACTGATTCAGGCGATGCTACCACCGGGAGATCCATCCGGAGCAGCCCTAGGTTCCCTGAATGGTCCAGATGGATATGGCTCAAAAGGACCGCCTTTAGGGACGGTCTGTAGAAGGCGAAAGTGTGCAAGTCGGAGGGGGTTAGATCTGGTCTGTAGACGTCGAGCTTTGGTATCAGGTCTAGATGGATCAAGTCATGTATGCCCCTTCCTCTCCTATCAGTGAGAAATTCACTGAAGTATTCGCTGTACTTGGAAAAGTTTAGTCCAAAGTCGAGGAAGACGCCTTCCTCTCCTTCCTCGACAAGGATCTTATTCCCTCCGATTGTATCCCCACCGTCATAGACAGTGATGATGGTCAATCCCTGCCCCTCCTCACATCAATGGCACTCTTTAGTAGGAGTGTCTCGCTTGGTTCTAGGTTGATCCTAAACTTCCAAACCTCTATTACTTTACCACCGCAGGAAGGGCACCCTCCCCTCCTGCATCTGGGACAAGCATTGAACTGGGCGCCGCAGTCAGTGCACATCGACTGCACAACCGGGAGGCAGTCCTGGCCGACAAGCTCTTTGCCGCAAACCTCGCACACGGCTGTCGTCTTGAACAACCTGAACACCCGGAGGACCATTAGCTTTCTCACTATTTAAGCATATGTAATTTAATATGATTAATATACTTAATTTGGGGGTAGCTTTAGGCGACCGTGTGCCCGTTCAATAGGAGCGTATTCCTCCCCTTCTCGGTCAGGCGCACTCTGCTGCTCCTGCCCCTACCTTCCACCACCAGCAGCTCCTTTGACTCAAGAGGTCTGATGAAGCGGTTCTCGAGCACAACGTGCCCGTAGGGCTTCGACCTACCCCTGGTTGAGATGAGCCCATTCTCAAGGCACTCCTTCAATACCTCGCTCTTCTTTAGTGGACTGCTTTTTGCCAATAGGACTAGGAATCTAATCTCCTCATTGCTCGGAAGGTCTATGGAGTAGTGCGGGACTATCTCGATCCTATCCAGGCCTGCTGAGTTCTGCGGTCTTTTTGAATCTACAAACTCAATATATCTGGCTGGGTAGGCATAGTATGCCACAACGTCCTTCTTGAATGTCAGGGTGGCGAAGTGGCAGGCAACGCCTTGGATGGACCCTCCAGAGGAGATGTTCACGAAGATGTGGTTAGCCGCCTTCAGTTCCTCCTCTATTATTTTCCTGCACTCGTAAATGATCTTAAAGAGGTCTAGCTCGATCTGGTGAACTTCGTATGGCTTACGTGCCTCTTCGAGGTCTTTTTTTATCGATTCGACGCAATTGATGCCCCGCTCATTACTGTCCCTCCTTACTATCAGGTGGATCCTCTCTCCCTTCATCCTGAGAAATGGTAGCACTACCCTGTCGATCTCGAACCCGACTGGAGCTATGTGTACCCTCTCAGGGAAGTTTCCTGTCTCAAGGTCTTGAGGCATGAATTAAATATATTTAGTAAGTTGTTTATTTACATTTACTAGGCGTGGCAGACCCCCTCGCCCCTCGAGGGGTTGGGTTTATCTTATCCATGTTAACGATACGGTAAGGGGACGAATAAGAATGCCTTCGCTAAGGGAGATCGTCGATGAATACATGGGAAAAGCACGGGGGATTGAGGAGCACTGCACCAGGTGCCTGAGAACCGAGCGGTGGGGCGGGAGCGTCCTACTCATGGTGGTAGACGCCTCATTCACCTCCATAGGACTAAACTACTTCACGGCGGTAGTTCCGAAGGTAGCTGCCTTCAGGAAAAGCCTAGTCGAGACAGGGAGGGTAAGAACCCTGAAAGATCTCGCCGGGGCAGACCAGGCTGAACTGGAGGGCATATGGAAGAACAGGAGGTCATGGACGGCTGCTCGCGGCGTAGCCTCCTACCTCTCGAGCCTGCCCGGCTCAGACAGGGACTCTTTCCGTTCATGGGCGTCTTCTTCAAAACTAGTCGGATGGGAAGATGACCCAATAGGGAAGGTGAGGGGGGTTGGGCTGGTGACATACCAATACCTGAGGATGATGGGCGGGGTAGACACTGTGATGCCCGACAAGATCGTGAAGAGGGTAATCAACGAGATCCTCCAGAAAGCTGGGCAAGAGCCAGTCTATGATGATTTCAAGTTTATCGAGAAGACAGAGGAAATAGCGCATTCTTCCGGGTACAGGCCAATAGAGCTCTGCTGGATGACGTGGCTGGTACAGCCCGAAGGGAAGATCATGAGGATGGAGAAATACTCAAATGTGCTCCCGATGATCTGACCCGCCCATCCGTCCGAAGACCCTGAAGATCAGATCCCTTCCGGCTAAGTTAAACCACGAGCAAGAGCCCAAAGAAAGAAGGCTTAGCGTCCCTCTCTTTGTAAACCCCCATATTGTATCCAGCCTTTCTTGCAGTCTCAAACACGTCAATTCCGCAAGCCTCCATCGAGGGTCTCCTCTTCTCTGGGTGGGCACATGTTTTCAGGTTGCACTCCTCGCAGTACGGGCAGTATCCGCTTGCGAAACCGAACGCCTTGTAATAGCCCATGAGAAACGCCTCGCGCTCTATCTTGAAGATGAGCTCGTGCGTATAAACCGAATAACTTCCCAGATCTGGCGGTGTCATCTTGATTAAGAGTGCCCAAGTGTACTCCTTCAGGATCTCCCTCGTCTCATCGGGCGTTGGGGAATGGGGAGGACACGCAAGGTTCCTTCCGTAATCATCGCAGCCGTAAATGCACTTGAGCCTGACCCAGTGCCCTGTAACCACATCCTCTGCCCTAATGAGCTTGGCGTCGTTTGCGCCGAGCTTAATCGCAGCCTTGCAGATGGACTCCATCCTCCCTTCCTCTTCGCATGCCAAGGAAACATCGCCGTGGATATTTACGAGGAATTCAGATAAAACGATTTGGGAGCCTGCAACTCGAGATGAGAGCAGGGAAAGCTGCACGGGATCAGCTCTTGAGATGCAGTGGAACCAAAACTGATGTTAGCGTGTCTAGTTTCAGAAGGTTTCTCGATCTGCCGCCTGCTAGTCGCCAGAGCCGCTCTTTCAGGCTTATCGTCCGCCCTCAAACGACCGTCCAACCCCAGAAGTCGCCTTCTGTATGACAGGCATTGCGGAGCAAGGGCTCTCTTCACCAAAAACGCAGATTCAGGGGATGTGTTGATGCCAAATCCTATGACAATTGGTGCGTACTGGGTCTAGACCGTCCTTGCGACAAAGATGTTGTCCTTCACTCTGAGGAGCCTGACAAACATCTCCTCCCCCGGAGGCGCCTCTGTTCCAACTACGGTGATCAGCCTTTCTTCCTTCCAGTCAACTGCGAGCGTCTCTCCTTTTAGCCAGCCAGGACCAACCGCTGTGACCTTAAGCTTCTCGCCTTGGGTGTAGGGGATGCGCATTCGCCCAGCCTTCCTGATTCCGAAGTCTGAGGGTCTAAGGATTAAGTTGATCCCGTGCTTTGAGCCCAGCCCCCTCAGGCTTTCGTAAAAGCTGTACCAGCTGAGGTAATTTATCCTCCTGTCCTTCCTTCCGAACCTGTGCCTCTCACACTTCTGGATTCCGAGCGGGGGGCACCTCTTCCCGGCTCCCAGACTTTTCGCGAGCGAGACAAAGCCATCCAGCTCGCTCGTGTTGAGCGGGTTCACCCAGACGGGCGCGAGCAGGAGGTCGATTTTGGCACTCTCAATAGCGTACTTTGCCATATCCAATACCCTTTCAACATCGTAGCTGGGGGTGCCCGCCAGCTCCCTAGCTAGCTGCGGGTCGAGCGCGTCAACCGAGAGGTTGATCCTAGAGAGTCCAGCCGCAGCCAGTCCGTCTATCAGGCTTTCACTGAGCAGGTGACCGTGGGTCTGGAGTGAAACGGTTTCAACGCCGCTGGTGGAAGCGAGGTCTTGGACTAGGTCGGCTATGCGCGGGTAAACAAGCGGGTCGCCCACAGTGTCGATGTGTGCTTCGACCCCTCTACCCTTTGTTCTTGCGACCCTGCCGAACCAGTCTAGAATATGTTCAAGTTCTACAATATATTCAGCGTTTCTCGCTGTCGTCCTCGGGCCCGCGTCAGTGGAGCAGAAGATGCAGCTCAATGGGCAAGCCGTTGAAGGCCTGACCTGAACGACGTTGGTTCCCCTGTCTATGATTCCAAACTGTACCGCGCCGATAAGGGGGATGTCGAGCGGGACCTTGTACACAGTTGTCATCCTTCCTTACCTCCCCTCAATAAGCATCTCCCCGTTTATTAAGCAGCCACAAGCCCACACTTATAGTAAAGTGCTTTTGTCACCGGACATACATTTTATTAGGACTTCACCGCGCTTTATTCTGGTTGCCTGGTGTGGCATATGAGCGGTCTTGCTAGCATGTTTTCCCCTAGGAGCATCGCTGTGATCGGGGCGTCTAGGAACCCCCGGAAGATAGGATACGAGCTGGTCAGCAACATACTCGCGGGTGGATACGAGGGGAAGCTCTACCCGGTGAACCCCGAGGGTGCTGAGGTCATGGGGCTGAAGTCATATGTCTCTGTCAAAGCGATCCCTGGGGAGGTGGACTTGGCGGTGATAGCCGTGCCCGCGGTTCATGTACCCGAGGTGCTCGAGGAGTGCGGACAGAAGGGAGTCAGGGCAGCGCTCGTCATCAGCTCGGGATTCAGGGAGGTCGGGAATCTCGAGTTAGAGAAGAGGATCGCAGAGATCGCGAAGAAGTATGGCATCCGTATGCTTGGGCCCAATATCTTTGGTCTCTATTATGCCCCCTCCAAGATGAACGCGACCTTCGGGCTCTCCAGGGTATTTCCTGGCAAGATTGCCTTCATCACCCAAAGCGGCGCCCTGGGGATCGCGATGATGGGGTGGACGAACCTCTACAGGATCGGCGTCTCTGCCGTGGTGAGTATGGGCAACAAGGCAGACGTAGAGGAGGCAGACATGCTGGACTACTTCTCAGAGGATCAACACACGAAGGCGGTTTTGATGTACATTGAGGGGGCAAAAGATGGCAGGAGGCTGCTAGACTCAATGAGCAGGACCAGCCTCAGGAAGCCAGTGATAGTGATCAAGTCAGGGAAAACGGACGCAGGCGCCTCAGCTGCCTCTTCACACACCGGATCGCTTGCAGGGTCTGACCGGGTTTACGACGCCGCCTTCAAGCAATCTGGAGCACTGAGAGCCTCAGACCTAGCCCAGGCATTCGACTGGGCGAAGCTTATGACGATGCAGCCCCCTCCGGCAAACGACGACTGCCTGATAATAACCAATGGAGGAGGCGTGGGGGTTATGGCAGCGGACGCATGCGAGGAATCTGGCATAAGGATAAGGCCGCTCCCAGAGGATTTACAGGCGGGATTCAAGAAGCTGATGCCTGTCTTCGGCAACTCGAAGAACCCAGTCGACCTGACTGGTCAGGCATACGAGGAGAGCTATGCCAAGTCAGTCGACCTTGCACTTCGGGACCAAAGGGTCGGCTCGGTGATAGTCCTCTACTGCCAGACCGCCATAACCGATCCGGTTTCGATAGCCAAGTCTATAGCGGAGACGTGCGAGTCTCAGGGGTGCGAGAAGACCTTGGTGACGAGTTTCGTCGGCGGCGCGCAGTGCAACGAGGCGATGCAGAAGCTGGATGAACTTGGGATCCCGTCATACCCAATCCCAGAGAGGGCAGTTTCTGCCGTTGCCGCATTCTACAGGTGGCAAAGATACAAGGCAAAGAAGGGGATCTAGTCCCACCACTTCTTCTCCAATGGCATTGCGAGCACTTCCTTGATCTCAAGGCGTTTCGATTTATCTTTTGAGAAGACCGTCCCCCTGAAAGTGGATCTCAGAACGACTGCAGTGTCTGCACCATCGCCGCTGCCGCCCACACCTATAACGTCCTTGTATGGCTCTAGTACGCCGCACTCTACTGCAGAGATGACTACCTCGACCGCCACCTTCATCCCCTGCCCGAAGGCGTATAGCGTGTCCCTGAAGACCTTCTCTGGTGTGGTTACCTCCTTGTCGTCTGGTTCGTAGAGCGATCCGTGCAGCATGTAAGGGCTCTGGTGGAGCACTATTACGCCGAGGCTTTCGAGCTCCTCCTTCGTGCTTTGGTCCATGCAGGGCCACTCGAATCCGAGCTCCTTCCTGTAGGGGCCGTCCGAAACGCAGACTATCCTAGCCTCGTCTTTCAATGCCTTTGCGAACTCCAAGGCAGTCTTGCCTGAGGAACTGGCAACTACGAGATCCCTTATCCCGCTCCGCTCCACGTG
This sequence comes from Thermoproteota archaeon, assembly GCA_030055575.1. GTDB lineage: Archaea > Thermoproteota > Methanomethylicia > Methanomethylicales > Methanomethylicaceae > Methanosuratincola. The sequence goes on from JASFYL010000018.1 coordinate 9,866, forward strand.
CCTCGTCACTACGTCGACGACCATGTCTGTGTTCTGCGCTCCTGGCTTTTCGAAGTAGTATACCTCCCGGATCTTGAATGTCATAGCCACACCTGCCTTAACTAAGGGATATCCCCTTTTAAGATGTTCCCTTGCTAAAAGGTTATATAACGAATCGTTTCATGGATAGGCAGTGTGAACAATGACAATCGACGAGTTCGACATGAAGATTATCAGGGAACTCCAGAGAGACGGAAGCCTCTCCTACTCCGATTTAGCGAGGATTCTTAACCAGAACGAGTCGACTGTTAGGAAGAGGGTTCTCACCCTCCGAGAGAGGGGCGTGATCAAAAAGTTCACGGTGATCGTTGACAACCTCAAAGTAGGCTACAACACTGTCGCAGTAGTCGGATTTGATACCGAGCCGGGGTTGCTGCTCGAGATCGCACAGAGGCTGGCGGAGTTTGAAGAGGTAAGGTATGTTGCTACCTCTACCGGGGATCATATGATAATGGCTGAGGTGTGGGCGAGGGATGGCAAGGAGCTCTCCCAGGTGCTATCCAAGATAGGTTCTATAGAGGGAGTCAGGAAGATCTGCCCGTCAATTCTGCTTGAGAAGATAAAAGAGTGATGAAATTATCCACCCAGCCGCTCCTATAATTCTCCTAAAGGAATGGGGGGAAGGCAGAAATCGGATTCCGCGGTAGGTTTGGTGTACAGCCCTAGCTATTTTTGATGCCGCTAAGGCTCGTGCCTATCCCCTGTATCTCCTAAGCAGAAGCGAATTTGTCACAACCGAGACTGAGCTGAGCGACATGGCAAGGGCTGCCGCCTCTGGTCTCAGCGTCAGGTATGGGTAGAGGACCCCGGCTGCGATTGGGATCCCTGCAGTGTTGTAGATGAGCGCCCAGAACATGTTCTGCCTGATCTTGCTCATCGTTTTTTTGGACAAGCGGATCGCATGGAGGACACCACTCAGATCACCCTTGGTTAGGATTATCCCTCCGGCCTCTTTGGCTATCTCGGTACCGCTTCCGATCGCTATCCCAACATCTGCTTGGATCAAGGCTGGAGCGTCGTTGATTCCGTCCCCCACGAACGCAACTCTCTTCCCTTCTGACTGGAGCCTGGCGATCACTTGGGCCTTATCATGCGGTGAGACCTCAGCGAAGTACTTTCCAATCCCGATTGACTCGCCTATTGTCTTGGCCACTCTCTCATTGTCACCAGTGAGCATGTAAACTTCTAGACCCTCTTCCTTCAGACCTGCAATCGCGGCGCTCGCGTCTGGCTTGGGTCTATCGCTCATCCCTATTATACCAACGACCCTCCCTTCGAGAGCCAATACTGAGGCGGTCTTCCCTTCTGACTCCATCCTTGAGACTATCTCATCCGACTCACCCAGTTGGATACCGAAGCGACGATAGATCTTCCTATTCCCCAATATGGCGTCTGTACCGTTGATCCTTCCTCTGACTCCCTCTCCAGGAAATGCTTCGAAACTTTCAAGCTTGGGGGCGCTCTCCCCTGCACCCTCTTCTAGCCTAGCTGCCTCCTCCCTGATCGCGGCCGCCAGTGGATGCTCAGATCCCGCTTCTAGCGCGGCAGCAGCCTTCAAGATCTTTGCATTCCCAACCCCGACAAGGTCGACCACCTCGACTACCGCTGGCTTGCCCACCGTTAAGGTGCCTGTTTTGTCAAAGACTATGGTGTTGATCCTTTGCACAGCCTCGAGGACTTCTCCACCTTTAATGAGTATGCCCTTCTCCGTCCCCTTCCCGAGCCCTACCATGATCGCCGTCGGTGTGGCGAGCCCCAGAGCACAGGGGCAGGCTATCACCAGCACAGAGGCAGCCATCATGATCGCAAATCCCATCCCCTTGCCTGCCAGCGCCCAAGCTATCAATGTCACGGTGGCCACTAGGACTACCGCTGGGACGAACTTGGAGGCAACGAGATCGGCAAACCTTTGGATCGGTGCCTTTCTAGCCTGCGCCTCCTCAACAAAGTTGACTATCTGCGCCAAGAATGAGTCCCTGCCAGCCTTCTCAACCCTGACCCTGATCATTCCAGTCTTGTTGATTGTTCCGCCGGTGACCCTGTCCCCCTCAGCCTTGTCGACTGGCATACTCTCCCCGGTGACCATTGACTCATCCACAACCGTGGATCCAGCGACTATTGTGCCATCTGCGGGGATGCTATCCCCGGGTTTGATGACCACTTCATCGCCCGGAGCGAGCTCATCCACAGATACCTTGACTTCCTCTTCCCCCCTCAGGACCAAGGCGAACTTCGGCTGCAGCTCGAGCAGCCTCCTGATGGCGAGCGAAGCCCTCGATTTGGCAGCCTCCTCGAGGTGCCTCCCCAGGAGTACGAATGCTATCAGCATCGTCGCAGCATCGTAGTAGAGATCCCCTCGGGAAAAGAATGTGTTGTAAACGCTATAGAGATAGGCTGCCGAGGTGCCGAGCACTACGAGAACATTCATGTCAGGTGCCCTCCTCCTCAGCGACTTGATCGCCCCCATGTAGAATACCCTGCCGCCAACCGCTTGGACTGCGGTGGCAAGCATGAAGAGGACGATCTCGCGGCTGGGCAGGTCCATCAGGAACATGCTTATGACGAATACAGGCACTGCCAATGCGAGACTGAATAACAACCCGTGTTTATGCCCCTTCCCATCCTTGAGTACCGAACCCCCCGCAATCTCTGGCGTGTATCCCGCCTTCTTCATCGCTTCCATCAGCTCGGAAACATTCACAAGCGAGGAGACATGATCCACGAATACGCGCTTGGTTGCTAGGTCTGCGCTCACCCCAACGACCCCGTCCTTGCGGAGGAGCCCCCTCTCCAGCACCTGGATGCATGAGGCGCACTCCATGTCCTGGATTCGGAAAACTGTCCTCTCGGTCGCTAGCCTGAACCCTGCCTCCTCGATTGCGCGCTTTAACGCAGCTGCGTTGACGCGTTCAAGGTCATATTCGACTATGGCTGAGCCTGACCCGAAGCTGACCTCCGCACTCTCGACTCCCTCCAGTCTCTTCAGCGCGTTCTCGATGCTCAGGGCGCAAGCGGCGCAGTGCATCCCCTCTATCCTGAAGGACGCCTTCTTGCGCATGATTAACGAGTGGGGTATCTTTTCTATTAAACCTTCCACTAGCTGGTTATTTTATTTAAAACTTAATTCTCTCCTCGCCTATTGTTTGTACATGGTCTTCCCCCTCTGGGTCATACGGTTGACGATGCGGCTATTCCCAAAGAGATTTACGATAGCTAGAATGAGCAGGATCCCGCTGGTGGGTAGGGTAATTGACTGGGCGCTCTTCAAGGATGATCGTCTCCTCTTCATCCCGAAGACTGTTGAGCTGGATGTGCGCCTTGGGGAGCCTGAGAGCATGGTTCTTCCGTATAGGGTAGCCGAACATTTCGTCAACGCTTCCGAATACCTATGGGTAATGAACTTCTGTATCTGCAGAGCATCGAACGGGTGCAAGGACTACCCACATGAGTTGGGGTGCCTCTTCCTTGGCGAGGCGACCCAGCGGATCGACCCAAGGCTTGGGAGGCGAGTGACGAGGGAGGAGGCCTTAGAGCACCTAAGAAGGTGCAGAGAGGTAGGTCTGGTCCACCTTGTTGGCAGGAACAAGCTGGACTCGCTCTGGCTTGACGTAAGGCCAGGAGAGAAGCTCCTCACCATTTGCAGTTGCTGCCCGTGCTGCTGCCTTTGGAAGGTTATCCCGGACCTCTCACCTATGATAAGGCAGAAGATCACAAAGATGCCGGGCGTCGAGGTATCCGTGGACAGACTAAAGTGCGCGGGTTGCGGGGGCTGCACCCGGGGCATCTGTTTCGTAGATGCGATTTCTTTGAAGCACGGCAAGGCAGAGATCAGCGATGAGTGCAGGGGGTGCGGCAGGTGTGCCGAGGTCTGCCCGCTCGGAGCGATATCGATCAGTATCTCCGACAAAAAATACATGGATGATGCAATCCGGAGGATCTCTTCTTGCGTCGATTTATGACCCGGATGCGCTCACAACCAAAGCGCGCTTCTGTATCATCCCCTTCACATTTCCAAAATAGCTAGGCTTCAAGGACAGCGGCAGCAGGATATCTGCCAAAAGTCCAAGTGGGATTACGTGTAAACCATGTGCGGTCTACCCGCAACCCCGAGGAGTTCTATGGCATGTTTACCTACTTGAATCCAAATTATAAATTAATTGTTTCATATGGAACTAGATTTTCCTTAGTTTTTGTATAGGTCCTTCCTCTTCGCTTCCAGCAGTTCGTTTGGCATACCCATATATTCAGCTGCGGTCAGCACCCTCACACCGTCTGCCCCTTCCTTTATCCGCTCGATGTACTCCTTGAACTTGAGGTCCCTGAGCATGTGGTGGTCCACGATGAGCACCTCGACACCGCTCGAGAGCATCCGCCTCAGGTTCGATATCGCGGCGTCCACCTCTTCCTTGGAGATCCTGTAACCAAGCATGTAAGTCATCGGTCCGTCCACAGCGACAATTTCCGGTTTTTCCCTGAAGACAAAGGCTGCCTGCGATTCATGGACAGGTCCCTCTACATCCGATGTATGGATGAACTTCACCCCTTCTGACTCCACCATCGTCTCAATAACGTATCCAAGAGCGCTGTTCTGCCCGTGGAAGACGGCGCCCGAGAAGGATATGCGAGTCCTGCCGAAGGTGAACGACTTGCCGTCGGCAGCCTCTACCCTGCCCGCCCTGCTTTTGACCATCCCAAGGAAGAGCGGCGCCCTGAAATCCCCTTGACTCCTGTTTATGTCGTTGTTGGGGTCTTTCACGAGCACGGTCTTGTTCTTGTAGATCTCCAGCGGGATGAGATCTCCAGGATCGTGGTGGTCGTAGTGATAGTGAGATACCACTAGGACATCCGCCTCCATAGCAGCCTCTGTTATCCTTTTCGCCATCGCGTTCATCCTCTCAACCTCTACCGGGTGGGGTGGGAGACCAAACCTGTTGGGTGCAAGGGCAACTCCCGGGTCTATCAGAACCCTCAGGTCCGCAGTTTCCACGAGTGTACACATCGACCTTGCGCCCATGCTATCGAAAGCCAAGAGGTTCACCTTCATCTTTATTGCCTCACAAGATGGATCGCTTCGAGGAAGATATAATGTCTTTTCAGCGCGGAACCTTTTTTAGCGGTTCCCAGCCTACTCTAAACGGGCTTAACCATGTACGGATGGTTCCGGGACCTCTTGCCTGCCGAGGTCATTGAGGCGCCTATCAGTTCAGGGATCACGGTGAAACCTAGGCAAGCACCCCTTTGTACGCTCTGCAGGGGAGGGAAGCGCCTCTGCGGGAGGTCTATATGCCCGATAGAGCTGAAGGCGAGGGCGTTGGTAAAGAACTCCGAAGCTGTGATGAAGACCGAGCTTTCGGGATCTTCTCCCCCAGCAGTCTTTGTGGGTAGGTACGGGTATCCAAAGGTCTCCGTGGGTCCGATGGTGCCCCCCCTCTCAGGAGACACCTCGGTTATGGACATCCCAGAGGCATGGCTCTCTGAGTCTATTGAATCTATCGTGAACTACCGCTATTCGCTTGTGAGAGGCACGATACGCGTGGAGATCGATTCTGCAAAAAAGGGAGGGCGGATGGTAGACCTCCTGCAGGAGCTCTCGATGGGCATCTCGCCGGCAGAGGCAGAAGTGAGGTTCACACGCCCCCCAGCAGGGAGGATCTCAATAGACGACAACTCGCAGCCATTCGGTCCCTCAGCACCCCTCGAGAGGTTCGACCTCTCCTCGGTCAAGGTAGACCACAGGATCGAGAGGGCTTTCTACGACGGGGATCTGAAGGCAGCAGACGCAGCTTACTCCTTGTACTCCTCTGGTGTCCAAGTGTCGAAGCTCCAGCGGGCTTTCAGCATGGGCGTCTTCGGCATCCAGAAGAACAGGCGCATCGTCCCCACGAGGTGGAGCATAACTGCAGTCGACAGCATGCTCTCCCAGAGGATCATTGACGAGGTTAAGAACTACGAGACGATCGACAAGTACTGCGTCTACTTCTGGAAGCACCAGCACAATACATTTGCAGCCTTGCTCTTTCCTCGTGCTTGGTCCTTTGAGTGGATGGAAGCGTGGTTCCCGGGAACTTTCTGGAACCAAGGGGGAAGCGCGGCTGCAGTCATTGGGGACTACGAAGGGTTCAGTGGGAGGAAGACATATCCTGAGATAGGGGGGTGCTACTTCTCCTGTAGGCTTGGCGTGGCTGAGCACCTAAGGTCGGAAAGAAGGCAGGCAACTGCCCTCGTAGTCAGGGAGATCATGCCAGAGTTCCCGCTCCCGCTGGGCGTGTGGTTCGTGAGGGAGAATATCCGTACGATGTTCAGGCAGAGACCGTTAGAGTTTGAGGACCTTGCCGCCGCCCTGAGGCACCTCAGCACTAGGCTGAGGGTTCCATTAAGAAGGTGGGTCTCGAAGAGTACAATCCTGAGGGACGCGATATTCCAGCGCAGGATAGACGAATACTTCAAATTGGGTGAGATCCAATGTCAGGCTACCAGACCGCAGAGTGCAGGAGCGTGATCTCGAGGAGCAAGCTCCCGGGGCTAGACTACACATTCAATCCGTACGTGGGGTGTGGGCATGGATGTGTCTACTGCTATGTGCCTGATCTCTTAAAGGGAACTTTCAGCCGGTGGCCCGCTGACGTGAAGGTCAAGGAAGGGGTTCTGGAGAAGCTCAGGAAAGAGGTCCAGAAGCTAAGCCCCGGTGTCGTGGGCATAAGCACATCGACTGATCCGTACCAGCCGATTGAGGCTGATCTGAAGATAGTCAGGGGATCCTTGGAGATCTTTAGGGACGCGGGTTTCCCTGTCTCGATCCAGACGAAGTCTCCCTTGGTCACCCGGGATATGGACCTCCTCGGAACGATGGACGCTGAGGTGGGCATTACGATAACCTCGTCGACGGAAGAGTTCCGCAGGCGATTTGAGCCTAGCGCCCCGACCCCTCAATCCCGATTCCTAGCACTGGAAAGGCTCAGCGGGGAGGGCATCAGGACTTGGATCTTCTATGGCCCAATAATACATGGCTTCAACGACACCGAGGATGAGGTCAGAAGGATCGTCGGAATTGCTGCAAGTACTGGGAGCAGGGTGCTCTACGACAAGCTGAACCTGAAGCCCCTGCTCATGTGCAGATTGCTAAAATCCATCTCTAGGGAGGAGCTTGAACGCGCCTCAAGCTTTGACTACCGGAAGGCGTACGCCATGGTAGCGAAACTGTGTAGGGAAGCCGGCGTTCGGGCCTCGCCTGCATTCTAAATCCCCAAATTCTGTTAATCTGTTGTTCTGTTAAATACACAAAAAAGATATAAGCCTTCTGTACGTGATAATATTGGGTATATATGGGATATGGTCTGAGCCGGCTCCTTGGTGAACATCCCAGGAGGCATGGTCGGGGATGAGCAGACCGGCGGTGTCTTGCAGGGGAGTTTCTCCGATTATTGCCACTATATTCCTGTGTACAATCACCCTTGCTGCCGTGGCAGTCCTGTCGCCACTGATCTCATCCAGGCTTTCATCTCCGGTCTCTTCGATAGCTGTAACCAAGGCAACACTAGTGAAGCAGGACAGCTATGTGCTCTTAGTCGTTAACGTGAAGAATACAGGCAGCAGCACTTTGAATCTGCAATGCGTCTTGTACGACTCCGACCTTACCCCTCACTCTGTTGGGGGCGGAAAGACGGTTCCGCCGAAGGGGACCGCATCCTTCGAATTCGAGAGCATTGAATTGGGGGGCAAATTCTTTGTAGGCTCTGAGTACCTCGTGGAGATTACAGATCCGAATTATGGAAGGATGGCAGAGGTGAGGGTATTTTGCCAGGGAAGGTAAGGCTATTCAGCAGGGGCGAAGTCCCGATAATCGCAGTCGCGATGCTGGTCGCAATCTCTTTCGTCACCACAGGGATCTTCTCCTCAGAGGTAATGAAGGTCTTCTCTAGTCCTGCTCCAGAGGACATATCCATCCAGGAGATTCGCCTGACGAAGCATTACGGGTATGTCGACCTCAAGCTTACAGTCCGGAGCAACACAGAACGCCCCCTCAGCCTAAAAGTAAGCGTCATTGGAGAGGAAAACAGAGAGATACCGATCGCCCAAAAAATCCAATTGGCTCCTTCTTCCTCGGCCACGGTTAGGCTCTCTGGGACATATGGGCGCAACTTCTTCGTCGGTAAAAGCTACGTGGTCAAGGTACTGGGGGACTTGGATCTCTCTTATCTCGTCGAGTGCAAGGGGGTGGAGATATCCAACAACAAGATCGTCATTCTGGCTATTGAAGGAATCGGAGCGATTTCTAAAGGAAAAGGAATCGACGACAGCTCTGCAGTGATCGCCGGAGTTGAGGACACTGCAGAAAAGCTGGGCGTGCCATACGAAAAGGTGACTACCATGTCACGCTGGCTGCAGATCATGAGCGGGTCAGAGCGTGGGATAATAGTAATAAATCCGTATGGGTCAGTCATACCCGCTCCGACCTCTGCCTTGTCAAACCCTGAAGCCTACATCAGGGGGCTTGGCACACTAGTCAACAATCGCGGTTGGACTTGGGTGCACACTGGGGGATTCCCATTCGGCGCTCTCAGCGATGGAATTACGCTGTGCTCTTATCCTTCAGGAGGGAATAAGGAGTCAGGGGACAATGCCGGATTGGAGGCATTCTTCAACAAGGACCATGTCGTGACCCCCACGAGCAACCCGCCGCAACTACTCGATGAAGAGTTTCTGACTGATACTGACGGGAACAGCCTCACCTATTTCATCACCGTGACTGGAATGACGGGGCTCCTGCCCTCCACCCTTAGATTCGATTGCTCGATAAACCTCCCTCCCTCAGACGTGCCGCAGACAAAACATGTTTTCTATTACAAAAAGGGAGAACCAAACCAGACGGGCGCTAGGAGCTTCATTATGGGGTCAGGGTACTTTGTATTCTGGGGCGGTCCTCAATCATATTCGGAGTACAACACGGGGTGCGTTTCGCTGATGATCGCCCTCTACACTAACGTGAGGTAATCCCATGGGCAGGGCAGTCCAGAAGGGAGTATCCGAAGTGGTGGCAACGTTGGCGCTCCTAGTCATAACACTGACTGCCATGGCTATATACATACAGGGCTTTAATCTCTACTACTCGGGCGAGACAGGGCTGATTTCCGGGATATTCCGCTCGGGGACGGAGCAGAACTATGAGAGGATTTCAATAGCATACATCTACTACAGCTACGGCAAGCTGTATTTGCTAGTTTACAACTACGGTGCAAGGGACGCCACTGTTGAGAAGGTTATCATCGACACAAGGTTGCAGACGTTCTCTCCGGCAGCGGTACCCGTAGGCGGGGTCACAAGGATAGAGATGAGTGTGTCTCTACAGAGCGATTCCTCACATGTAGTTTCACTGATCACCGAGAGGAACAATGTAGTTTCAACAGAGTTCAGGGTGGGCTAAATGCCGGGCAACGATAAAAGGGGGATAACCAACGTCCTGGGCGCGATCCTGTTCGTTCTTGCCATCGTAGCCCTCACTTCAATAATTGCTATAGTCGCAGCGGAGTACAACAACTACGTCAGGAGCGCAGATTACATGAGCAACCTTGAGCGGGAGCGCGCAATGGAGTCGCTTCGCTTCAGCGCT
>JASFYL010000019.1 GCA_030055575.1 Thermoproteota archaeon
TGGAGGAGACAGCCGGCCCGCCGGCGATAACGAAGGGGCGCCTCCTCCTCGATGCGAACGGCTCAATTGAGGATGAGACAAGCATGTCCACCATGCGGACGTAGTCGAGCTCGTGTTGCAATGTGAATCCGATGACATCGAATGCTCCCAAAGGTAGGTTCGACTCCAGGCTCAGAGGGGGGGTACGGAGACCAGAGAAGAAGAAACGCTCGCAGAGGCAATCCTCACGGCTGTTGATGAGCTCGTAGAGCAGTCTAATCGCAAGGTTGCTCATGCCGGCGGCATACGGACCTGGATATGCCAGAGCGAATCTTAACCGCACTTTCCTGTGATCCTTCTTCACTACATTCCTTTCGAGGGGTATCTCGTTCACCGCCTTGGACGCATCTCGACACCGAGCGCGGGGGACACCACGGTCTCCGGTGGGATGTCCTTGGAAACCGGCGTATGCGGAGCTATCCAGCTGGAGTGCCCTATCTTGACTCCCGGGTAGATCGAGACGTTGATGCCTGTCTTGACTCCATCCCCCAAGAATGCTCCGACCTTTCGTCTCCCGGTGTCGACCCTGCATCCCTTTACCGAGACCCTTATGGATCTATCGTCGAATCTGAGGTTGGCAGTTATGGTCCCTGCCCCCAAATTGCAGTCAGCACCTATAACGCTATCCCCTACATAGGAAAGATGACCGATATGTGACCTTTCCATCACTATGCTACCTTTTACCTCGCATGCGTTTCCTACCCTAACGCCCTCGCAGAGGTAGGTGTAAGGCCTTAGGTAGCAGTTTGGCCCAACTATGCACCCGGAGGATATCCATACAGGTCCCTCGATGTAGGAGCCCGAGAGGATTTTAGCACCCTCCTCAACGATAACGTTGCCCCTTATCTGGACATTCTCCTCGACAGTGCCCCTGATCGACCTGCCTCTTATGAGTTCGTCGAAGAGCAGGCGGTTCGCCTCGAGGACATTCCAAGGCCTACCGACATCCACCCAGGATCCCTCAGGCATTTCCATCGCTGAGAATTTCATGCCTTCCGAAGAAGCAATATTTATTGTGGTAGTCAGCTCGAACTCCCCTCTCTCTGACCGCGGCGTCCGGTCTAAGTACCCAAGGATTTCTGGGGACAGGGCATATATGCCCGCGTTGACGAGCCCTGGGACATGGGCTCCGGATTTTTCGACTATTCTAAGAACCTTCCCGTCTTTCATCTCTAGTGTCCCATATTCGGAGGTGTCCCCCAGGAGCGCTGCTCCGATGATCCCCCCTACCGCCCCTCCATTGGACTCGAATTCTGAAACGAGCTCTCTAAGAAAAGAGGGCTTGAAAGCAAGGTCTCCATATACTAAGAGGACGCCATCCTCTCCCAGCAACGGAGCGGCTGCGCGCAGTGCATCCCCAGTGCCGCCCAACCCTCCTTGATCCAAATAATGCACACGGAGAGAGAAGGAGCTACCGTCTCCAACGCTTGAGATGACCATCTCCTTCATGTGGTGAACAACTATGAATACCTCCTCCAAGCCCGCATTCTTCATCGCGCGTAGGGCGTGGTGGATCAACGGGGCTCCCCCGACAGGCAGCACATGCTTGGGACGCCGCCCGTCCAAGGGGTCGAGCCTTGTGCCCCTCCCAGCGGCAAGTATCACTCCTTTCGTCTTAGCTCACCGATCCTCTCGATTATAAGAGCGGCTGCGCTCTCGACCAGCCTGTGGGCCACTGCTCCGTCTTCTGATTCTGCGGTCACCCTTATTGTGGGCTCAGTCCCTGAGGCGCGTATCAGGACCCAAGACCTATCGCCGAGCACCACACGGATCCCGTCCGTCTCCTCAACAGAAGCTCCCTGAAAATGCCCTGGCGCCGAGTCGTATATCGACCTCATCAACGCCCCTTTATCAGTGCCAGAGCACGGGACAGACTTCCTCGCGGTGTACAACGGAGGGACCAGCCTCCGAACCTCCGAAGGAGCCAATCCAGCCTCCTCGAGCATGGAGAGGAAGAGCAGCGAGGAAAGGACTCCGTCTGGGCAGAGGGACTCATCCGGGAATATCCACGCCCCGCAAGTCTCGCCTCCGAAAGATGCGCCTAATTTGAGTAGCGACTCAAGGACATAAACGTCCCCTACGGGCGCCCTGTGTACCTTCCCTCCCTCCTTTTCGACCAATAGATCGACCGATATGGAAGTGTCCACATTCACTACGACATCTTTGCGTCCGCGCTTCACCATCATCGAGGCAGCAAACGCCAGTGCAGCATCCTGTTCCAGGTATCGTCCATCCTCGTCGACTACAGCAAACCGATCGCCATCCCCGTCGTAAGCGAATCCGATCTCGAGCCCCTTGGATCTTACAAGTTCTGAGAGTGAAGAGAGTGCTGAAGCGCTCGGCTCCGAGCCCCTACCCTTAAACAACGGGTCTGGGTGGGAGTTTATCGCCTTGACGCCACACCCTGCTGACTTGAACGCCAGACTAGCTGTCATGGAGGTGGATCCGTTTCCAGGGTCGAGCCCTACATTCCAGCTGCGCCCCAACGCCCTCCTAGAGGATATCCACTCCAAGTACTTCCAAGTGCCAGATCGCGCATTCGAGGATCCGGTCTCGTCCCACTTTGCGTATTTGGGGGATGAGACTGCCAGTTCAGCCAAGCGCCTATAGTCCGGTGGTCTCCAGGAGGCGCCGCTAGAGTCGAAGAGCTTGAACCCGTTGTATTGAGGGGGGTTGTGACTCGCGGTGATCATGACTCCGCCTGAGAGCCCTCTCGATAGGAAAGCCAAGGCAGGGGTCGGCACGAGTCCGAGTACGATCGTATCAGATCCACCAGCTCTTAGACCGCACTCGAAGGCGGCTGCGAGCAGCGGTGAGGTGTACCTGACGTCGTGACCGACCGCGTAAACCCCTCTGCTCATCGAGGAGATCGCGAGCCCCGACTTGAAGCATAGGTCAGGGGTGATCTCCTCCATTGCAGTCCCCCTGACTCCGGAGCTGCCTAAGAGGTTCCTCATATCTCAACAGAGATAAAAAAAATGAAACTGGGTTATAAAATATGCCCTCATTGCGATTGGGCGACCTCAGGTTGGGCTGCGGGCTGGAGCAGGGATCCAGCTTCGACCAGCTCGCTCTTCCTGACCTCGATCTTCCTGAGCGGATACACGGACTTGGAGGCGTTGTATATCTCTGAGGCGATCTTGCCCAATACCAGCTGCTGCGCCAGCTCGTCGTACAGGAGTTGGGCGCTCTTCTTGTTGATAGTGTCTTCCATGAGGTGGCGAATCACCCGCTTCTGCGAGCTCTTAGTCCTCACGGCGGAGAGGGCGATTATGCCCACCCGGACCTTGTAACCGTCCTTTGAAGTCATGTTGAAGATTCCGTCTATCCTGGATCCGCCCCTCCTGACAAGACTCCTCAGGTAGTCCCTAGCGAGGTCATGACCTATGAACATCGTGTATGCCTTATCCCCCTCGACCTTAGTTATCCTGAAATGGAGCTTGACGTGCAGAAGCGAAAAATCCTCTGTGATGTTGTAGAGAGTGGTCTCCAGAACGCGACCGATCAGCTTCTGCGGATCATCAGCTAGCGTCTTGCCGATCTCAACATTGCCGAAAGCAGCAGGCGCAACTACATTGTACCACTTCTTCTGGCGCCACTTGTCCTTCAATTTTATAGGAGCCTTCGTTTCGGACATGGTCTCACCGCAGTATCAGGTGAGAAAAGAAGAAGATCAATATAAACTTGTTTTCAAGGCGCTGGAGCGCTGTCCCCCTCCAAAGAGGATATTGCCCTCTCCGCAGACTGCAGGCAGGAGAGGATGTCATCAACTGTCCTAATCAGCGACCGAAGGTCGTCTGTCGAGACGACCTTTACAACGAGCTTCTTCCCTGATACGGACATCTCGATCTCAGTACCAACAGGAGTCCCCCGGTTGTCGGGCATGAGGGACCGCATCACCACTCTTGCGGTTTCTGGATCACCGTACTCCCTCTCTATGAGCAGCTCTGACCTCAGAGGCGCACACCTCCGATCATCCTCTCGACTATCGCATCCACAATTGATAGGAATTCGTCCTCCTTGCCAACCGGGATCTGTCCGCCGGCTGCTATGTTGTGTCCTCCCCCGGCCCCGCCGACCCGCTCGGATGCATCCCTCACCGCTGCGCCGAGGTTTAGTCCTCTGCGGACCAGTTCCTGCGTACCCCTTGCAGAGATCTTGACCGCCCCTTCGGAGGTGGCTAGACCCAGTATTGGCTTACTGCGGGTGAAGGGCTTCATGGAGAACGCGATCGAGACGATCGTGCCTATCATCCTGTCATCTATGTTGTTGCCCGCGAGAATAGCCTGGACGCTCCGCATGATCTTTATCGACTCCTTGCTCCCCTCGAGCCACCGCAGGTACCCCGAGATGGTCCTCCTGTACTCCGAGAGCAGCTCCCGCAGCTCGGCGAGCGCCTCAGCCCGGTCCCCGAGGCAGAGCGCCACGCCCAAGCCGTGCCTCCCAAGCCTGCCGCACGCATTGATCGAGGAGGCATATTCCCTTGCGTCCCTGAGTGGGGAGTCAGCTCCCTCGCTGTTGATTGTGTACACCACGCCGATGACGCTCTCGGCATCGCGTCCCTGAGCGCCCTGCGATATCAGGTACTTTATGAGGCCGTTCGTTACAGTCCGCAGCTCCTCTGGTGATAGATCAGAGATCGACCTCCAGCTCCCGTCCGGTTTTCTGGGCTCTATGCCGATGTTCTTCAGAAACTTGAAGCAAGCCCCCTCGTCACCGCTGAGTCCGGGCAGGAAAGGGTTCAGTGTGTACTCAAGGCACTTTACGAGGGGCCTTGACTCGAAACCGTAAAGCTTGAGTCCCTTCTTCATTGTCAGCTGACCCCTCTTCTGGGCCTCCTCTGCTATCGATGCGTTGAGTCCTATCAGTGAGCCCTGTTCCCCCTTGTCCTGCATGTCGCCGAGTGCCCCGACGACAGCCAACGGGGCTAGCGACGAATTCTCCGAAGACATCTTCTTGGCAACCAGGAACGCCGTGCCCGAAGCAGACAGCTCAGAGGAGCCGTCGAAGCCGAAGATATGAGGGTTGAGCTCGAACAGCCTGCCTGCGCTGCTGTTCTCTTTCTGAGGGAAGGCAAGTTCAACGGAAGGTAGCTGGTGGTGATCGACAATGAAAAGCTTGGTGTCTTCCGAACCGAATCCCTTAAGGAGATCCCTCTGACCGCTGCCCATGTCGGTGAAGACGATGTACTTCGCCTTCACCTGCGACACCTCCTTTAAGGCGCCCTCGTCCAGTTGCTTGACTATGCGGACATGTGGCGAAGCGCCCGCCCTAATCAGCGCTGCTGCGATTATGCTTCCGGATGAGATCCCGTCCGCATCGAGATGCGATACTACCAGAACCCGCTCTCCGGAAGGTATCGATGACAGCTCCCCCGCCAACTCCAGGGCTCTGTCCTCCAGACCCTTGTAGTCTCTTGGGAGGGACAGCACAATCCCCCCAGAGCACCTTCCAGACATCACCGAACGAGGATCGAGGCCTTCTCAGGAGAATACTTCCAATCCTTCGGCAGCCTGCCTGTCGCCACATAGTACTTTGTGAGGCGCCTTATCTTGGACTCGAGAAGCTGGAGGCCCCTCTTCGAGCTCATATCCTTGGGCTGCTCCTCCAAGTGGCGCCGGATGGAACCAGTGTGCTTGATGAGGTTGAACAGATCCTCTGGTATCTCCGGGGCGACTCCCTTAGACCTCAAGATCTCGGTGATTTTCTTGTTAGTGACCTGCTTTGAAAGTGGTATGCCGTACTGATCTCTGAGCTGAATACCTATCTGCGAAGGCGGGAGTCCCTTCTTTGCCATCTCCAGGATGAGCGACTCCACCTCCTCGGGCGATGCCTTTACCCACTTCGGCGCGCCGCTTTCTATAGGTCTGATGGAGTGGGAGCTCCCTTTAATTTTACTCTTCCTCAATGTGCCCACCTAAGCAATGCTAAGAATAAAGAACATTTATTTAAGTGTATGGTATCCCACAGCATTACCGAGCCATTCTCCCAACGCCCTGAAGGCTCTTCCCCGGTGTGAGACGGCGCACTTCTCTCGAGGCAGCAGCTGGGAGAAGGTCCTACCGCCACATCCTTCGCATACGAATATCGGGTCAAACCCGAACCCGCCAACGCCCCGCGGGGTCTCGGAGATCTCCCCTCTCGAGGTACCTCGGAAGGACCTCAACGTCCCCTCATCGGCGTACACGACCACGCATTCGAAACGGGCAGATCTCTCGGCAGCACCGGCTAGGAGGCGCAGGATCCCACTGCAGCCAATTGTCCTGTATGCATAGGAGGAATACGGACCTGGGAAGCCATTCAGAAAGTCTATGAATAGACCAGAGTCCTCCACGACCACGGGGGCACCAGTCTTCTTGAAGGCTGTCTGGGCGGCGAACTCGGCTATCTCCTCGAGTGAGTCGGACTGGATCTCAACCTTCGGCACTCTTGACAGTTTCACTTTGATGCCGAATTCCGAGAGGATAAGGTTCGCCTCATCAACCTTGTGCTGGTTCCCAGTCGCGAAGTCGAGCTCCCGCAATCAGGCATCCCTCCTCTGGCCCACCTCCACATAACGACCACGCCTCCTGATTGACTCTGCCCTCGCCACCACATCCTTTGATGTCGAACCCATAGAATGTGAATACCCTTTGAGGAATGAGGCGTATGCGATCCCTGAGACCTCGTGGTGTGAGCTTTCCAAGGCTCTCCTCATGAGGTGAAGGTCGACCCCCCTCGGCTCGAGGTCAGACGTGCGTTCGCCAAGACCGAAGTCAATAAAGTAGAGGAGGCCGCCGTAGGAGATTATGTTTGAGGTGGTGAGGTCGCCGTGGACTATCCCTCCCTTGTGGAGTAGCGCAACCATCTCCCCAACTCTCTTGAATGTCTCAACGATCGCTTCTTCGCGCATCTCCGGGATGAGCCTCTTGAGCGGTGGAGAAGCAATGTAGCTCATTGTAATCTCGCAATTCCTCTTGTCAACTAGGTAGACAAGGGGGGTTGGGACGCCCAACCTCCTCGCCTCAGACAGAAGCTTCGCTTCGTTTGAAGTCCTAGCGCTCCTCACATAGGCATCGAGATCTGGGTTTCGGTAGGCTTTCCTCACCCTCCGCTTCAGGACTGAAGGGCGCCCCATCCAGTGAAGGACGTAGAGCTCGGCTTCCGCGCCCTTCTTGAGAAGGGTCATCCCCGCCAAGGCACCTCCACCTCGTCGAGCCTCCAGTTCGGGTTTATGTAGCTCTCCTCGACCGGAACTGTGATCCCCTCCCGAAGTGCCAAGTACCCTGTCCAGGCGATCATCCCACCATTGTCTCCAGCCAAGTCTGGCGGGACTACATGGAACCTCGCAGAGTGCTCATTGCAAACAGACATGAGTGCGCGCTGCAGCCTCTTGCTCCTCGCCACCCCGCCTGTGAGCAGAAGGGAGGGCTTCTCTGTGTGTGCGATAGCCCTCTCAGCTACCTCTGCCACCATGCCGTAGGCGACCTCCAGCAGGCTAAGGCACAGATCCCGGGTGTCGCACTCCCGAATCATCCTCGTAGCCATGGTAAGCAGCCCAGAGTATGAGACATCCTGCCCTTTGACCACATAGGGAAGGGGTATGAAGCGGCTCCCCTCGTCAGCGAGGCTCTCGAGCTTGGGAACCCCTGGGTGGGGCAGACCAAGCTCTCGCGCGAATGCATCGAGGCAATTACCCAAGGCGATGTCGAGTGTCTCCCCAAAGATCCGGTACCTCCCTCCGGCGTAGGCGGATATTATGGTGTTCCCGCCTGAAACATAAACCACCAGCGGGTCTTCCTCCCGCGTGGCTAGACGCCCTACTTCTATATGCGCGATGCAGTGGTTCACAGGAACCAGCGGGCACCCCCTCATCAGGGAGAGAGCCCTCGCTACCGTAGCCCCTGTCCTCAGGCAAGGACCGAGTCCTGGACCTGCGGAGAACGCAATCGCGCTTATGTCGGCAAGGCGAAGACCTGCCTCATTGAGCGCAGCGGCTATCGTCCAAGCTGCCCTAGAGGAGTGGTGCTGACTAGCCTCTCTCGGGTGTATGCCCCCTGAAGCAGGCACATACTCGCTCTTCACATTCGAGAGTATCCGACCGTCTGAGGAGGCAATGCCACACCCAAAGGTATGAGCGGTCGACTCTAGGCCCAGTATGAACTGCACTGAGCTCATGTCCTTTGCTGCCTTCAGGGCCGTATGAATTCAGTAAAACCGCAGTACCCGCATGCCCATCTCTGGGACGGCTTCATGTGCTTAGCCATCATTCTGCCGCATCTAGAGCATCGCTTGTTCTTTGCTCGGACAGTTCCGCTGTTGTAGTCAACCTCATAGAGCTCGTGCGCCTTCACCACGCAGATCACCCCTTTCAAGTGCTAGCGGGAGCAGATGCCTGCTTTCTCTCCTCCCGGGAGAGGTTTCTCATCTGTATGTGCTTGGGCTCGATCGCCTTTCCCCGCGCTCCATCCAGATAGACATGAGCCGTGCACATGCTCACCCTCGATCCGTATGACGAAATCACATTTCTAACGTAAACATTCTCGACTGGAACCTTCAGAGAGGTCGCTAATGCCTTCCTCAAAAGATCCCTCCTAGGGGATGCCTGTGACACGACCTCAAGCCTAAGCTCTCTCCTCTCCATCAGTTTGTTTATCCGCTCTTCCACGATGGATATTTGATACGGAGGTTCCTGAGAGGACATCTTACCACAACCATCTCGAGTTAAGAAACAGATCTCCTTTTTTAGCTTTCCTATCTCCGGTCCTTCGCAGGAAGACATTATCCGACCCACCAAATTTTGTGCAACATCGCATCCTATTGTGGAAGCATTAAATAAATATCTACAAAAATCATCTTAAGATAAAAAAAGTTCAAAATATAGAAAAAATAATAAGGAAGCCGTACCATGCATAATAAAAAAATTAGGAGGCTTTAAAATGGCAAAGACGCCATATGATATGGCAGTTGCGCAGCTAGAGAAATGCGCCAAGATCATGGATCTAGACCAGAATGCTCTCGAGATACTGAAATACCCAAAGAGAGTCCTTTCAGTATACATACCTGTGAGGATGGACGACGGCAGGATAAAGGTATTCAGAGGGTTCAGGTCTCAGCACAATGACGCCCTGGGTCCGTTCAAAGGGGGTGTCAGGTACCACCCGGATGTGACTATTGAAGAGGTAATGGCACTATCGATGTGGATGACTTGGAAGTGCGGTGTGGCAGGCATACCTCTTGGCGGAGGGAAGGGGGGGATAGTCTGCAACCCCAAGGAGATGAGCCTCGGAGAGATCGAGAGGCTTTCCAGGGGTTACTTTGCAGCGATCCGGAAGATTGTGGGAGACAATGAGGACATCCCAGCCCCTGATGTGAACACTTCCGGGAGGGAAATGGCGTGGTTTATGGACGAGTTCAGCAAGTACAAGGGGTACAATGTGCCCGGAGTCGTGACAGGAAAGCCTCTTGAGATTGGCGGGTCTGAAGGCAGGACAGAGGCGACTGGAAGAGGGGTCTGGGTCACTGTTTGCGAGGCAGCCAAGAAAAAGGGCATAAGCCTCAGGAACGCGAGAGTGGCAGTCCAAGGGTTCGGGAATGTGGGTCTCTATTCCGCGCTCTTCCTCAGCCAGAGCGGAGCCAGGGTGGTGGCTTTGAGCGACTCCAAGGGCGGGATCTATAACAAGGAAGGACTGAATGTCCAGGCCGTGGCTGACCACAAGTCGAAGACAGGGAGCGTCTTGAACTTTCCTGGTTCAAGGAACATCAGCAATGAGGAGGTCCTCGAGATGGATTGTGAGGTCCTTATACCAGCAGCGCTTGAGGGGCAAGTCAACGGGAACAATGCTGACAGAATCAATGCCAAGCTAATCGCGGAGGGCGCTAACGGACCCATAACGCCCGAGGGCGACGAAGTCCTCTATCAGAAGGGGGTCATGGTAATCCCAGACATCTTGGCCAACGCCGGAGGAGTGAGCACATCCTACTTTGAGTGGGTACAAAACCTCCAGAACTACTACTGGAGTATTGACGATGTAAGGAACAAGCTCGACGACCTAATGGTCAAAGCATTCAACAATGTCTTCGAGAAGGCGAGCAAGTACCAAGTCGACATGAGGATGGGGGCGTATGTCTGCGCCGTCGACCGTGTCGTGAAGGCTATGAAACTCAGAGGGTGGGTCTGAAGAAGGTCTGATTTTTCATCCTTCTCAATCATTCCACCCTTTCGAACTTTTCTAGCATCGCCTTCACTTTTTCCTTCATCTCAGGCGTAGCCTCCACGATTGCCATACCAATCCCCGGAATCCCGTAGACCACGATAGATCCGACCGGCGAGAGCAGGATTGCAGGAAGCGCTAGTAGATCTTCTTCCCCCTCTACGAGGATTGCCGACTGTCTATCGGACGCCAACCCGTCTCTTATAGAGGAGATGGCTTCATCCGTAATAGTCCCAGGCGGGTTCCTCACCACGGCGGTGGGGGATAAGCCCACTTGTCTAAACTCTGAACGCCTGGACCTGTTGTCGAAGATTGCAACATCTGGCAAGAAACCAAAGTCAATAAATTCCCTCAAAGTAAAATCCCCCACCACGACAACTTTGGGCGGGGACTTGGATCTTACATGCTCGACCGCGTTTGCCACGTTCTCTCTAGGGGTCCCAGACAAGAGCTTGCCCTGACATTTGGAGAGCTCCAGCCTGAGTTCTTCGGGAAGCTTTAAGAGCCCCAACCCTCAACGCACCTTTATGGCGTAGCGCCCCTCCCGCTTAGCGCCTATCATTTCGGCAAGCTTGGAGTTCACATCCAGGATTATGACCAGCCCGCTCCACTCGTCGGAGAGCTCCGAACCACCGCAGACTGGGCACCTCTTCTCCTCACCACTCGTTATGAATTTGCACTTCCTGCAAGCGAGCTGCTTCAAAGTTGCCCCTGAAGGTCCCATAGAGATCACTTCTTGATTTCGTCTGCTGCCTTTTCAGGCTTCTCTCCTCTAACCTTCCTCAAATCCTCCTCGATCCACACTAGAGCCCCCAAGAAGGGTTGCCTCATCGTCATGCCTATCTTGCTGCTGCGCGAGGCCCCTCCGCTCAGGCTGACCGTAATGATCCTAGCCCTAACATTGACGCCCTTCTCGATGAAGCGCTGCGTCTCCTTCCCTATGAGGGCGCCTCTCTTTTCGTCATAGTTTATGAAGTCGTCCATCAGCTGTGAGACATGGACTAGTCCGTCCATGGGACCGATCCTAACGAATACTCCAAAATCGGTTACCTCGACCACCTCGCCCTCGACGACCTCCTGCACAACCGGTGAGTAGACAAGCAAGTCGAAGGAGGCTCTGTGGAATATCGCCCCATCTCCAGGCAGTA
Organism: Thermoproteota archaeon; assembly: GCA_030055575.1. Classification (GTDB taxonomy): domain Archaea; phylum Thermoproteota; class Methanomethylicia; order Methanomethylicales; family Methanomethylicaceae; genus Methanosuratincola. The sequence continues at coordinate 11,381 of JASFYL010000019.1, forward strand.
TCTTCCCCACATTAGAAACGGCTACGTTGAGGACTGCAAGGACTGCCCCAAACTCACGCATGACGACCCCTTCATAGGTGGACCGGAGGACTTCGGATGCCACCTTCTCGAGGGGCTGCCCGAATTTCTCTGGAGGGATCCGGACAACATCATTGATATGGAGAAGCTTGTACATGTACAATCACCTTAAAAGCGTGATTATGGTAGAAAGGCTATCCGAGGAGCTATAAAAACTTGCTGCAAAAATGCCTCGGATCAGCTGGAGTACCAACTGTTTCGGTGCAAAGAGCCTCCTAAACGCGATCCGTCCTCAAAGAGGACGTTATGTTTCAAATGCGAGGAACCCTCCCCGCTTCATTATGACTACAGGTATCCCCTCAGAGAGGAGGCGCCTCCTCAGACCGGAGTCGGCAGTTGCCACTGCGCACCCCTCGGACTTTGCAAGGTGCAGTATTTTCTCGTCGACATCGGTGCCTTCCACAGTCACATCTATCATAGGGAAATTTTTCGCGATCTCACGCGCCAAGCGGGCGAACTTACCTCGCTTGTCCCTGTTCCTGCCGATGGAATCGAGCTCATCCATTACGAAAGATGGGACGAGGATCCGGGAGAAACCAAGGACGCTCAGCGCCCGTCCGATGTTCAGCGGCTTGGAGGCAGAGTAGATGAGTATGTTCGTGTCCAAGATCACGCAGGTTTTGTGGCTACTGTACAAACCCATAACCAATCAGCCGCCAACGGTTAGCCAACATCCGGCTGATCGCTACACGTGCTCCCTCCTCTACGCAAACGGGTCGTTTCAACGTTAGCTGAGCGTCGTCCTTATAGGCGGCGGTTACGAGCCCAACCGTGACCGAGGACCCCACCACAAGCATCAGGTTCTCGCGAGCCTTCAGGTGTTCAACCTTTTGCATCTCCTTCGTCCCAACGACACGGTCAAGGAGGTTCACTTTGAGTTTCAGCTCGGTTCTTGTGGGCGGGAGTGTGTCTGGTTTCCCCACTACGCTGCCTACAAGGTTGTCGGCCTTACTAAGAGCCGGGTCGAGAGTGGTGCCGATGCCAACGAGCCCTCCCGGACCGACCTCATCCGCAGCCGCGCTGCCTGCCATCAGGCTAGAGATCCTGGTGAAGAGAGGTTCGTATGAAACCTTGCCGCTCTGCTCGACCTTTATCCCTGGCCTGATCTCGATCTCGTCGCCTATCCTAAGCTTGCCCTGTATCAGGGAGCCCCCAAGGACACCCCCGCGGAGGGCATCGGGTGGGGTTCCAGGCTTATTGATGTCGAATGAGCGGGCGACATACATGCGGGGGGGTTTTGACGGATCCCGTTTTGGGGTGGGTATCTTCTCCTCCAGCACCTTTATCAGGTAATCAACATTGGCCCCGTGCAGGGCAGATATAGGCACGATGGGAGCGCCTTCAGCGACTGTCCCCTCGATGAATTTAAGTATCTGTCCATAGTTCTCGAGAACCTTCTCTCGATCCACCGCGTCGATCTTGTTTTGGACTATCACGATGTTCTTTACGCCTATAATCTCAAGGGCAACGAGGTGTTCCCTTGTCTGGGGCTGCGGGCACTCCTCTGCGGCTGAGATGATGAGCATTGCCCCGTCCATTAGAGCTGAGCCCGAGAGCATTGTTGCCATCAGGCTCTCGTGCCCCGGGGCGTCGACGAAAGATACTTTCCTCAACACCTCTGTCTTTACCTTGTGGAGTGGGCATGTCTCTGCCACCGTGTATGCCTCAGGCCCCTGGCACTGAGGGCATCTCCTGAAGACCGTGTCTGCGTAGCCGAGCTTTATCGTGATGCCCCTCTTGAGCTCCTCGCTGTGGTGAGCCGCCCACACCCCGCTCAGGGCAGAGACTACTGTGGTCTTGCCATGGTCTACATGGCCTGTTAGCCCTATGTTGCACTCAGGCTGTCTGCTCTCTTTACTCACTCTTCTTCCCTGCTTCTTCTGTCTTGACGATCACAGCGTTGATCTGGACGAGATCCTCGGTGATCATGTTCCCCCTAACGAGCTTCCTCCTACGGGCACCGCCTTCCTTCGGCTTGAATCCGGGGGGGGATGAGAGCAAGATCTTTCTCTTGGAACCACCAGCCAAGTCGCCACGCATAGGGATGCCGCTCTTGTCGCTGCCACCCAGTATCTTTAGTTCTACTCCACCCAGGCCGAAGGGATCTCCCTTTATTGTGTCCCCTATCTTCAACCCGATCAGCGACTGTGCCTGCGGGTCTGTCACGACTACGGTCTTTGTGATACCATCAGAAGGATTAGATACTACAAGTTTGAACTCTGCCAATATGCATCACCGTAATTATGGCTGTTGGTATCTGTCCGAAGTGTAAGATAGTTTATATCCCTTTCGCAGGAAACTGGCACAGTTCAATTCTGCCCAAAAAATAAATAATTTAGAAGGAGGAGGACTTCCACCTAATCTTGATTATCTTCTCGATGATCCCGAGCTCATCCTCCCCAAGCCGGTCTCGGTACTTCTCCCTTAGCAAGAAGAGATCGTTGTCTGGAAGCGAGACCAAGAGGATGTCCCCCTCTTGGACGTGCCTCCCTACCATGAAGTCCCCCTTCATGGAGATAGCGATCTTAGCCCCCTTTTTGGCCTCGTGGAGGTTCTTTCCACTGTCTTGTATCTGCATTATCGAGCCAAGGATCTCACCGTTCTCTTTCATCAGTGCGTATCCTGGCTTTATCGTGCCCCCCAGGACCTCGACGCCGAAGATCGGCGGTGAGCTCTTCCTGAATATGCATCCCGGAAGGATCCTGACTTCGCCCGGCAGGGTGACGCTGGAGAACTCTTTCGTCGTGATCTCTTCCACCATTTTCGCAGACCATGCTTTGAAGTCGTCTACAATGTGATAGATCACATTACTCACAAATATTGGGATCCCACGATCCTTCGCTTCGGCTTCGGCCTCGGGCGTCACCTTGATGTTGAAGCCAACTACGGCTGCGAGCTCTGGCTTTGTACGCTTGACTATTGACGCCTCGATGAGATCCCGCTTCGATACTGGCCCAATATCAGAGACCCTTACTGGAATTTGCTGGCTCTTGAGAAATTTCACCAGAGCCTCTAAGGAGCCGAGCGTGTCAGCTTTCACGATTACCCCCTGGGTGTCAGAGGCAAACCTCACCTCGGAGATCTCGTCCTTGATCTTTTTGATTGCAGAAGCGAGTCCGGAGTCGTCGTTTGCGACAAGCATAGGAGCGCCCGCCACGGCCCCTTCCAGACCAGGCGCCACGACCTTGACACCCGCCGCGGCGACCACCCTCTCGGCAGAAATGAATTTGTCCTCAGGGTCTCTTATCTCGTTCATCGGCTTCGGCAACAGGATCGCCCTCACCTTGGTTACGATCGGCTCTCCGAAACCACCTACCACGATACGGTCTCCACGCTCCAAAATACCGTCGTAGAGGATAACATCAATCGTGTGACCCATGCCGAGATCTTCCTTTGCCTCCAAGATGACCCCCTTGCCCTGACCGGAGGTGACCTCGAGGCGCTTCAGGAGATACTGCTGAACCAGCCCGCAGAGGAGTGCCAAAAGCTCAGGGATTCCTTCGCCTGTCACCGCACTCGTGGGCACAATCGCCACTGACTTTGTGAAGTCCCTGATTCGATCCAGGCGATCCGAGGAGAAGCCGAACCTGGCTAGGTCGCCAATTATACGGTATATCATCTCGTCCACCCTAGCCTGCACCTGTTTGCTCTGGGCATTGTATGACTCGAAGAAGGGCTTTCCAGGGAAAGGCTTCCACCCGGGGATCTTGTCCACTTTGTTTGCAGCCACAACAAATGGGGTCTTCCGAGAGCGGAGGATCTCGATACACTCTTCGGTCTGCTTCTCTGAGCCCTCGAGGATATCAATCACAAGAATGGCAATGTCAGAGACCGACCCGCCCCTAACCCTGAGATTCGTGAAGACCTCATGACCAGGCGTGTCCACGACAAGGATGCCTGGAATCGATACCTTCATCTGGAATCCCTTTACTACTGAAGAGCAGTAACGCTCGATGACATCAATGGGCAAAAACGAGGCGCCGATGTGCTGGGTTTACCACCGTGGCATGGATACCAAGGTCATGGCCCCAACCTCTCGCGCCATCACTGCACTCCCTCTTATCTTATCCAGTAGCAGTGTCTTGCCCACATCTACATGCCCGAGTACCGTGACTATCGGCTGACGCACTGGCATAAAGCACCACCGTCCAACGACACCCAAGGTAAGAGAGCGGTTACCTGCTGATAAATATGTGGATCGCGAGGACCAACTAAGCGATGTGAACTCCCAATCCCAACGATGAGCTAAAAACAGGCGGACAAGATGGGTGTTGGGATCCTAGCACACCCACTTGGCGTCGAGCCGTTCGTACTTCATGAGCTCCGCTTCAGTGAAGAATATCGAGAGCTCATTCTGAGCGTTCTCCACAGAGTCTGATGCGTGGATCAGGTTCATGCTCTTAGAGCATGAGAAGTCCCCTCGCACAGTGCCTGGCGCGGCCTCCTTCGAATCAGTAGAGCCGATGAGCCTGCGCATCACCGAGACTGCGCTCTCCCCCTCGATCGCGATCACAATCACAGGCGCAGAGCGTATGAAGGATACCAGCTCCTTATAGAAGGGCTTCTCCTTGTGAACAGCATACAGCCTTGATGCCTGCTCCTCCGATACAGCAATCATCTTGAGACCAACAATCTTTAGACCCTTTCTCTCGATTCTTGAAATGATCTCGCCCGCAAGCCCGCGCAAGACGGAATCTGGTTTTATCATCGAGAATGTGCGCTCGATCATTTCGTCGACACCTTGGAGGAGGCCCACTTCAGGTTCCTAGAGACCCTCTTCAGGTCAAGCATGTTCTTTCGGCATTTGCTTGAACAGAACCTGAGGATAGTCCCGTCGTTTTTAACATACATCAGACCTGAGCCCGCAGGAATTTCGCAGCTGCAGAACGAACATTTCTGGATCCTGACCATCATACATCAGCCCCATCATCTAGGCATTAGTTTCTTTGCCTCGCGCTCGGTCTCTCTGAGCATGAGGACATCTCCTATCCTCACCGGACCCTTAACGTTCCTGGTGATGATCCTGCCCTTGTCCTTGCCATCGAGAACGCGGACTCGGACCTGTATCACTTCGCCGGTGACGCCGGTCCTGCCGACAATCTGGATCACTTCGGCAGGAGAGACGTCCCCCATCTCGCGGCTCATTGGTCAACCACCGAATTTAGTCTCCCTCTTTTTGCTTCTCTGCCTCGCCCTGCGCCTTCTTGGGGGCCTTCTTCTTGGGCTTCTCTTTCTTTGGCTCCTCTTTCTCCTTCGGTGCCTCTTCCTTGACCTTTGGGGTCTCCTTGGGGGCCTCCTCCTTCGGAGCTTCTTCCTTGGCTTCGGGGGCTCCCTTAAGTCTGAGAGAAGAGACCTTCGAGATCACTTCGTCCACGAGGGGCTTCCCCTTCCCGGGCTCGACTATAGCGATCGCTGCCGAGGGGACATCTATCCCCGCTGCTTCGCCTAGCTTCACTTTTGAGTCCACGTACACATATGAGATCTTCTTCTCCTCGGCGAGCAGTGGAAGGTGGGCGACAATCTCAGGCGGGTCGACATCCTGGGCGATAACCAAGAGCTTGGTCATCCCACGTTCGACAGCTTTAGTCGACTCATTTGCGCCCTTCCTGAGTTTCCCGTCTTCCTTCGCAAGTTTTACTGCCTCATAAGCGCGCTCCATTATCTCTGGAGGCACATCGAACCTTACAAATATTGGTTTCTTGGACATATCCTTTACCTCGGATGTCTTCATCGCTTATTTCAAGTAGACAAAAGGGAGGGGCTTTATGAGCCTTTCGGTATTCCGGGCCCTGCCTTAGTTGTGCGCAAAATACCCAACGAGTTTTCCTTCCGAACGATATACCCTTACGAAGCCATACCTATAGAACTGGAAGACCTGGGGGAAGTCCTCTGTGGATATCCCTGGATCCACCAAGCCGCTCACCCTCGACGCATCCGGCTTCACCATGACCATAGGTAAACCTACACCGCCAGGCAGCCACTGCACGATGGGAGCCCCGAGCTGTTTCGCGTCCTGGACATCCTCGCTGTAAACCCTACAGCTCTCACGGGAAGTTATCTCTACATTGAAGAGGTTCATTAGGCGGATGTAGGAGCCAGGCTTGAGACCCTTGAGGTCTGAGGACTGGACGGCAACGCAAGAGCCCGGGCAGACTCGGAACTGCCTCGCTCCCCATTCCTGGCGATCTGGATGCAAAGGTATGCTCACGCAGTATTCCCTATCGATTCCCTCTACCCTAAGGTTCACAGGCTCCTCGATGAATACGTAACGTTTAGACATAGGATCCAGAATCTTTCTGTTTATGGCAGAGAGGTTCTCCCAGCTTATGGTGGCCTCTGACGGCCTGACGCCGACCTCGAGTATGAGGCGCCTGACGGTCTCTGGTAAAAAGCCACGCTTCCTCAATGCCGAAATTGTGCCAAGCCGCGGGTCGTCCCAGCTTTCGTAGGTACCGGAGTCGATCCCTGCCCTTATCTTCGACTTGCTCAGCATGGTCCCCTCGATCTTAAGGCGACCATAATGGATGGCCTCCGGATACTCCCACCCGAAATAGTCATACATGAACTTCTGTCTGACCATATTCACCTCGTGCTCTTTGCCCCTGAGTATGTGGGTTATCCCGAGCAGGTGGTCGTCTATGCCCGAGGCAAAGTTATATAACGGCCATACCCTGTACCTGTTTCCGATCCTCGGGTGCGGCTTCGTGTCTATCCTCATTGCCGGCCAGTCCCGCACCGCAGGGTTCGGATGGTCTAGAATGGTCTTGACCCGCATCACTGCCCCACCCCTTCGGATTACCCCGCCGAGCATCCCCTTCCACCGGTCGAGCTGTTCCTCGACTGGGAGTCCCCTGCAAGGGCACGGGCGCCTCTCAGAAATGAACTTCCTAAAGTCGTCTGCCGAACAAGTGCAAATGTAGGCTCCCCCCACCCTCAGGAGCCTCTCCGCATGGTCATAGTATATCGGAAGTCGGTCAGACTGGATCACCTCGTAATCCCACTCGATGCCAAGCCAGCGCAAATCTTCCTTGATCGCTTCGTATGCCTCAGGCTGCGGAGGCTTGATCGAAGGAGAGGTGTCCTCAAACCTCAATGTGAACAGACCGTCGTACATCTTCGCGTATTCGTCACTAAGTATAGCGGCGCG